>JAFOTD010000033.1 GCA_017388175.1 Clostridia bacterium
CAGCACCGATAAAAAAACAACAGACATCAAAGTGACTTCCACTTTAACGTCTGTTGTAAACTTGGTAGCGGCGATCCGATTCGAACGGATGACAGGTCGGGTATGAACCGACTACTCTGGCCAACTGAGTTACACCGCCATAGCAAAATTATTATAGCGGATGATTTTGCGCGTGTCAAGGCTTTTTTTCGATACCGGGCAGCGGCGGCGCAATTTTGCCGAAATGCCTTTTCAAATACGGGGTTATGCGATATAATAAATTAAATATCGAAATTTGTAAAGGGGATCAATCGTTCGTTCGGAGGACGTATGGAACAAAAAAAGAAAAAGAAAAAACTTCTTTGGGTTCTTCTGCCCGTCGCATTGCTGCTCGCTGCCGGCGCCGTTTTCTGCATCATGTACTTCCCTGCGGAAAACGCATACAGAAACGCGATGCAGAACAGTGCGACCCTTCCCTACGATGCGGCGCGCGCCTCGCTGGAATCTGCGATCGGGACCCTTCATGGGAATCCGCTTTTTACAGGAAAGCGGGAGGCGCTGATCGGACGATTGGACGAGCTCGTATATAAGCACGCGATGGAAGAATGCGGTACGCTGCCGTACGCTGATTCGAGCGCGCTTTTGAAGGATGCGTTGGAGACGCTGAACGGAAAACCGGACGAAACCGCGGCGCTTACCGAGCGCCTCGGGGAGATTACGGGCGTTGAGATCCGCCGCGCGATCGACGCGGACGAGACGGAATACGCGATCGGATTGTTAAAAGACGTCGGTTCCGACCGTGCCGACACGTACCGCGGCATGATCTATGACAAAGCCGACGCAAAGCTTGCGGACGGGGACATGGAAGGCGCGCTGAACGCTTTTCTGCTTCTTGATACGTATTCGGACGCGCCGGCACGCGTAAAGGAGATTCGCGCCGAGATGCGTTTTGCGGATGCGGCAGCGGTCTTTACGGGAAACAATTATGACGAAGGCATTGCGGCGCTGCTTGCGCTCGGAACCGAGCAGGGCGACGCCGCGGCCGCCGCGCTGGAAGCGGATCGCGCCGCGCGCATGCAGGAGACCCGTGATTTCGCCTCCGGAGCAATCGCGGCCGGCGCGTGGCATACCGCGTGGCTGGACGGCGGAGCCGTCCGCATCTCAGGTGACGCGCGCTTTGAAACGCCCGACGCCTCGGCGGAAAAGATCTTTTCCGGGCTCGGATCGGTTTTCGGCCTTTCGGGCGGGAGGGTGATTGCGTTCGGGGAGACTTTCGGGAGCGCGGATGCGATCGCGGCGCTTGAAAACGTGACCGATATGGGGATCGGTCTGACCCACGCGGTCTTTTTGCGGGATGACGGCACGGTTACTGGCGCTGGCAGCGAGGCCTTTGGACGGCTGAACGTCTCCGAATGGACAGGGATCGCCGACGTTGCGGCAGGTGCGTGGCACTCGGTGGGCTGCACAAAGGACGGCGCGGTACTCGCCTTGGGCGATAACAGCTTCGGACAGTGCGACGTGCAGGATTGGAGCGGCGTCGTGAAGGTTTCCGCGGGGCTCTGGCACACGGCGGGCCTTCGCTCGGACGGTACGGTGCTCGCCGCGGGCGACAACAGCTTCGGACAATGCGACGTGCGGGACTGGACGGACGTGATTTCCGTCGAATGCGGGGCGAACTTTACGCTCGGCCTTCGCTCGGACGGTACGGTGCTCGCCGCGGGCGACAACGCGGCGGGGCAGTGCGACGTGCAGAACTGGACCGGCGTTGCGGCGGTTTCCGCCGGCGCGTATCACACGGTCGCTGCGCGCATGGACGGCACGCTGCTTTCTGCGGGGTGCGTCCCGCACGGCGCGCTTCCCGAAACGCCGGTATTTGACGCTGACTGGCCGGTCGAGCCGATCGAAGCGTTTTCTGCGCGCTCCTCCGTTGAACGAACCGCGTACGTGGAAGGCGCCGACCGGGAGCTCGGGCCGTGGCTGTACCTCGATCCGAACGGCGCGGTGCTGATCTGCATCGACGATTCGCTTGCGCGGCCGCTGTTTCGCGTGGACATGCTCGCAACGGAAAACGCGCTGCCCGAAGGACGCGTAACACAGCCGGAGGCGACGGGAAACATCATCCGCATGACGACGGAGATGGTGGAAGCGCAGGCGCAAAAGGCGCATGCGGTCGTTGCCTTTACCGGCGACTATATCGGTTTTACCTCAAATCGAAAGGCGGTCATGATCCGCAACGGCATCGTGTATTACGACCGCGCGGAGACCTCGACGATGGCGATTATGCCGGACGGCACGATCGCATACTTTGAAAAAGAAAAAACGAGCGCCGAAGCGCTCCTGCAGCAAGGCGTGAAGGACAGCTTTTCCTTCGGTCCGCTGCTTGTCGAAGACGGAAAATCGCAGATCACGGACGATACGCCGAACGCGAAGTCGATCACGATGCGCGTCGCGCTCGGTTACACCGATCCCTATCATTACGTTACCGTCGTAACGCTGCGAGACCGGAAGCTTCAGTATTCGCATCGGATGACGGCGGACGTTCTGGTCGGTTACGGCGTGAAGCTCGCGTATAATCTCGACGGCGGACATTCGGCATGCCTTGCGTTTATGGGAAAAGAGCTTTCGCTCGTCTCATTGAGCGGCGAAAACAATCATTCGATCCGCAGCCTGTCGGATATCATTATGTTCCTCGAAAACGACAGCGTGCAGCCGACAGCCGAAGAAACGCCCTGAGCGTCAGGGCAGGAACGGCTCGACCGGCTCTCCGCCGTGGAACATCGAATACATGGCGTAATACCGCGGGTGCGTGCGCCAGCCGCGCCCCGTCGAACCCTCGGACACAAGATCAAACTCTGCATTCGGAAAGGCGTCGGTGAGCATCGCGACGCCTTTGTCTTTGATGCGTTCGACGGTCTTTTTGCCGAGCCAGATCCGCTCGAGCTTCGTGCAGGACAGCAGCGGCGACGGGTCGGTTATCTTCGTGAAGCACAGATTGACGTCCAGAAGCTCCGAAAGATTCGCAAGCGGAGAGACGTCCTCGATTCCCGTCAGAAACAGTTCCGCGTATTTCAGATTCGTGAGCGTGCCGATTGCTTCGATATTTTTGATTTTCCGGTTGTCCCCAAGGATCAGAACCTGCAGGTTTTTCAGCGGCCGCAGCCATTCGAGGTCGGAAAGGTCATTGTGCCCGAGATCAAGCGCGATGAGATCTGTGCAGTATTGCAGGACCTGCGCGTCGTCCGAACGGAGACGGTTGGTGTTATCCTCGTACTGCAGCGTGGAGAATGCGGTCGCGTCGGTTCTGACGGTCCATTTCTTCATGTGCACGGTCCAGACGACCTTCACGTCCGGATACCGGTCGCGCAGCGCCGCAAGCTGCTCGTTTGAAAGCGAGCAGTCGTGCATGTCAAGACGGGTCAGCGCCGGAAAATACTGCAGCGCGTCCGAAAACGCCTCGTACGACGCGATCTCTGCGCCGGAAAAATCCAGCGACGGAGCAAAGGCGTCGAATGGCTTGCCGTTCAGCGTGATTTCGCGGCGCACCGCAACCGCAGGAAAGCGGCCGCAAAGCGCGCTGCCTTGTTCCTCGGAAAGCGACGTGTCCGTAACGTCGATCTCGGAGAGCGTGGGAAAGCACGAAAGGTACGCGTACAGCGCGTCCGGATCCTGCGCGCCGAAAAACGAAAGCGACTCAGCCGATGAATCCGAAGCGCCGTAGACCGCGTCCGTGAAAAGCACGCGCACGCGGTTTGCCGTCTCCGAAACCGTTTCGCGCGAAACGGCAGCTTCGGTCAGGTCCAGCGTTTCGAGCGCAGGACAGCAGCGCAGAACGGCGGCAATCTCCGCGTTTGCGTCGGCGGCGGAGGAAACGGAAAATGCGCGCAGCGTCTCCGCCGGCGCGCCGTCGATCAGCAGCGAATCCGAAAAGGCGACGTTCGGGTACGCGTTTTTGACTGCAAGCCATTCGTCTTCAAACGCGGCAAGCCCGGCGGGCGATTTCGCGGGAACGAAGTTCCGGACGAGCTCCGCCGATTCGAGTGAAGGCAGACGGCTGAGCGCATCTTTCAGCGGAGAAAGATCCGTTACCGGCGACGCAATCGAAAGCGTCTTTGCGTCGGCGGAAACTGTTTCGCCGTACAGCTCAATCACGGCAGCCGGCTCCGGCGTGGTTCGCGCCGGTTCTTCCGCGCCGGGGACGGAGGACGAATCGCCCGCTGACGGGCCGTTATCCCCGCCCGAACCGATGCACGCGCCTGACAATACCAGCAGCAGGCAACATACGATTCCCATGAACAACCGCGATATCCGCATAATCCTGACCTCATCATTTCGTTACACAGAGTATACCATACGTTCCGCCGCTCCGCAAGCCGCCAGGATTCGACTTGATTCGGACTATATATTTTGTATCTGTCCCATAAAAGGCCTTTTTCTTTTCGTTTTTTTCTGTTATACTGATCACATGCGAACAAATGTTCGTATAATCCGCAGGAAAGGAGAACGGAACGATGTGTGTAAAGGAATGCAAGCGGATTGTGGAACGGGAGGCAAAGCGGTATAGGGAGCACAAGGCGTTCATCAGAGGCGTCGAGGACGCGCGAGAAACGGTGCCGGAGCGATACCGGGAGAGCGTAAAATGGGTGCTGACGGTGGATTACGTGCTGGCGTATCTGCATCGAGTCAATGAGGAAAAAGAGCGTTTTTTCCGATTCTATTTCGGGGTCGACGGCGAACGCCGACGTACGGACAAAGGCGGCATGATCGCGCTGTCCTTTGAATTCCATACGTCCGCTTCCGCGATGTATGCATGGAGAAAGGAAATGCGGACGCTGCTCGTTATTGCCGCGGCGCAGACCGGTGCGCTTCGCCCGTACGGAAACGGAATGAATCGCTGAAAAGCAAAAGGAGCCGGGCTAACGGCTCCTTTCTATTATGCACGGATTGCAAGCGGCACCCCGTATACATGCATCATGCATACGATTAACCGTAATTATATAAGAATATAATCTGAAAAGCGTGTATCCTTTCATGATTTATGAATTATTCATTGAGTATTCAAACCGCCTATACCGCATATGCAAACCTGAAAAAACTGTGGATAACTCAAAAAAAACCGATGGATTGCCGTCCGGATTGTGGATAACTGTGTGGACGGTGTGGAAATGTATGCGATTATGCACCCCTTTGAAAGAGAATGAATATTCACGCATGGGCGCCGGACCGCGCAAAAAGTGCCGAAATGCGGGCGATTGCGCCGTTCATGCAAAAAAACAGGTTTATGCATGAAACGGATTCGGGACGCCGCGTATATGCGGAACCGGGAACGAATCTTGCAATCCGGCGCATATCACGGTATAATGGTATATCATTTGCGGGGGATCGTTATGAAACGCTTTTTTTGTATTCTTTTGACATTGATGCTGTTTGCGTGTTCGGCGCAGGCGCGGGATGCGCAGTCGTCTTCTCTCCCTCCGGAGCTTCCGGACGAAACGTCTGCCGAAACATTCTCGCCGGAGCCGACGCCCTCTCCCACGCCGGAGCCGACGCCCTCTCCCACGCCGGAGCCGACGCCGGCGCCGCCGGATCCGTTCACGATGGTCTGGGTCAGCGATACGCAGACGATGGTCGTGGTCGGATTTTTGCAGCAGTCGTACGCCGATATGTGCGACTGGATCGCGAATGAAGCGGAATCACGGAATTTTGCCGCATATCTGCATACGGGCGACATGGTCGACAACGGCGACAACAGAAACCAATGGAAGACGTTCAACAACGGCCTTGAAAAGATTGCGGAAAAGATGCCGTTCTTCTGGGCGGTCGGGAACCATGACGAAGGGTATGAAGACCGGAAACCGTGGAAGGAACAGCCGTTTTTGGCGTCGATTCCGGAGGAACAGAAGTATCAGGGCGGCGAAGCGGACTATATGGTTCTCGAGGTCGGAGACGTACGGCTGCTGCTGCTTTCGGTCAGCTACCGCAGCTCGTATGACGACGCGGCGCTCGCATGGCTTCGGGAGGCGGCCGAGGCGCACAGCGATTTACCCGCAATATTGCTGGTGCACGTTTACGTGACCGTGAACGGCGAGCCGACCAAGCGCGCCATGCCGATTGAGGAAAACCTCGTTTCGCGCTGCCCGAACATCAGGCTGATCCTGTGCGGACACGCGAGAGGCATCGTTCGGACCGCTTTCCTCTATGACGACGATGGGGACGGCACGCCTGAGCGCACCGTCAACGTGCTGATGAACGATCTGCAGGCGGATACCGACCGGCCCGGATACGTCAACCTTCTGACCTACAATCCGGCCGACAACTCGCTGTCCGTTACGTCCTACTCGCCGTGCGTCGACGACGAGATCTACGACGACGAGCATCCGGAACTCGAGCGCTTCACCATCGAAAACGTGTTCTGAAGCGCGGCTTTCCGGTCGATTCTTCTTGACACGTCCGAGACGCGGCGATACAATTATAAATACGGAGTATCCGCAGAATTTGCATAAAAGGGGAAAAACTATGGCTAATCCGAAAAACCGTTACATGATGCGCGGCATCATTGCCTCCGTTCTGACCGTGCTCTCGCTCGTCTGCCTGTTCTGGCCGTCGATGATCAACCTCTCCGCCTCCGCCAGGGAGAACTATTTCGGTCCCGCTCTGGACGATATCGAAACCCGATTCGGCAGCATGGACGAATATTTCGACGAGTTCGAAGAGAAAGCCGTGGACGAGCTTAAGGAAGCCGGTTACGGCACCGCAAAGGCGAAGTCGCTGACCTCCGCCATGGTCGAAATGGAAAAAGTCGCACTGACGGGCAAATACTCGTTCTTCGGTGTCAAGACCGTCATCGGCTTTTTCGATCGCTTTGCCGACGAGCTGAACCGCAATTCCCCGCTCAGAGAAATGGCGTCGAAATCCTCGGGGTTTGAATCTCTTATGGAGATGTCGGACGAGGGCGCGACGGCTCTGAAAATCGTTTCCATCGTGCTGAACATTCTGCTCTACGGCATGCTCGCGCTCGGCGCGCTTGCGATTCTGATGTATCTGCTCGGCAAGAACCGCGTGTTCGGCGTCCTGCACACAATCCTGGCGTTCCTCGTCGCGCTGGCCTTTATCGGGATCGTTATTCTCGCAAATATCGGCGCGGCAAGGGATTCGCGCATCGAAGGCGATATCCTGGCAGTGGGTATCGGCAGCGTTTTAATGCCGCTGTTCGCGCTTGCCGCCTGCATCGTGTATAAGCGCGATAAGAAAGGCGCCGCTCCCGTTGAAGCGCCGGTTCAAACCTTCGCGCCGACGACCGCGCCGCAGCAGCCCGTAAACCCGTGGGCGTCCGCGCCGCAGCAGCCGAGTAATCCGCAGTGGGGCGCGCAGCAGCCGAGCAACCCGCAGCGTGGCGCGCAGCAGCCGCGTCAGGGCGCGTGGAGCGACGTTTCCGGATGGGGCGAGCAGCCGCAATCCGCGCCGCAGCAGCCCCAGGCAGAGGTTCCCACGTGGACCTGCCCGGTCTGCGGAACCAAGAACCCGACCACGACCGCGTTCTGCCCGAACTGCGGCACGAATCAGGAATCATAGAATACCGATCCCGGCCGGAGGCGCTGACCTCCGGCTTTTTTTCTTGACACGGCCCCACGGGAAGGGTAAAATATACAATACAGGGGATTCCGTATATCTGTATCAAAGGGGAACAATATTATGAATTCTGTCAACAATGCGCTGTTGATCCGCCGATTCATCGCGATCGGGCTTGTCGTGCTCTCGCTCGTCTGCCTGTTCTGGCCGTCCGTGTTGGGACTTCGGCCGGGTGATTACCGGGATCAGTCGGTAGATGCGTATAAAGAACAAAAAAAACAGGTGAGAGAAATGGAGCGGGACAAGGATGAAGGCGTCGAAGTATATGAATCGAATGGCTTCAGCCCCGCAGATGCGAAAAAATACGTGAATGCATATATTTCTTATCTGTACATCGCGATCAAGCCGGACATATCGTTTTCCGATCTCCGCACGATGATGACCGCATCGCTGACGCGCACGGATCTTGAGGACAAATACGGTATATATTCGTATGAATCCTTTTCGGAGGAGCAGAAGGAAGATCACGTCATAAGCGTGGTATTTACCATACTGATCAACGTCGTATTCTGGGGTATGCTTCTCTTCGGCGTCGGCGCGATCGTGTTGATGGTGCTCAACAAGTCGAAGGTACTGAACGTCCTGCTTGCAGTATTTGCGTTCCTTGCCGTCGCGCTGGCCGTCTTTATGATCATTTATTCGAATGTGCAGACCAATAACGTTGAGGATGCGTCTCAGAACCCGATCGCCCCTGGCGCCGGCCTGTTCCTGATCCCGATCTTCGCGCTTGCCGCCTGCATCCTCTATAAACAGGATAAAAGCTACCGCGGCGCATTCCCGGCGCGCACCGCACCCGCCCGCGCAGATGAACAGCCACCGGTGAATCACACATGGAACGCCGCGCCGCAGCAGCCCTTAAACCCGTGGGCGTCCGCGCCGCAGCAGCCGAGTAATCCGCAGTGGGGCGCGCAGCAGCCGAGCAACCCGCAGTGGGGCGCGCAGCAGCCGCGTCAGGGAGCATGGAGCGACGTTTCCGGATGGGGCGAGCAGCCGCAATCCGCGCCGCAGCAGCCCCAGGCAGAGGTTCCCACGTGGACCTGCCCGGTCTGCGGAACCAAGAACCCGACCACGGTCGAATTCTGTCCGAACTGCGGCACGAAACAGGAATAAATCGTTTTTCGTCCCGGCCGAAGGCCAAAAGCCTTTGACCGGGTTTTTCATACAGAAAGAAAACCGGCAGAGAATCATGGGGAGGATTTGTGTAAAGGTGAAAAAGGGATTGCGTATTTTTTTGATCGTGCTGATCGCGGCGATCGTTATCGGCGCCGCGGTGGTGTTCCTTCCGTCGATCATCGGGCTGTTCAAAAAGGACGCCCCGGAGGACGCCTCGCGGCAGCTTGAAGAGCTTGCCGACGAGTACAAAGAGGTCTCCTACGACGAGAAAAAGGGCTATGCCTACGTCAACAACCGCATCGTGCTGATCGCGGATTACGACGCGTCGGAATGGGAGATCGAATCGCTTCTCGACCGGTACGACGCAACGATCGCATATGCCGACCCGGCGCTCGGGATCTATTATGTCGCGCTCGAAGGTTCGCATACGCTGAAGGAACTGAAAAATCTCGCGGAGACGCTCAAGGAATCGTACCTCGTTGAGGATGCATACGTGGATCCGGTTATGCTCATGGAGGACGACGCGGTCGAGATCGACGAGGACGTCACGCCCGTCTATCCGACGGACGACTGGGACGGCGCCTCCTGGGACGTCGACGTTCCGCGGGACGAAAACTGGGGCATGGAGGCCGTCCGCGCGCCGAAGGCATGGGCATTTTTAGACGAGCTCGAAACCGTCCGGGTCGGGCTCATCGACAGCCTTGTTAACCGCGATCACCCCGATCTGGACGTGAAGCACGCGTATTATACGCAGTATGACAGAGAGAAAAATGTAATAACGACTATGGAAGTGCCGGATTACTTTGATCCTGATTCTAAAGGTCACGGAACACATGTTGCCGGCATCATGGCGGCGACGTGGAACGATGAGGGTGTGTCGGGGCTGCTCGGAAACAAGGCGGAACTGTATTACAGCTGCGCAAGAGAAAAGAACGACAGCGGATACTATACCGCAATGACCTATTATCTCGCGATCAAAAATCTGGTCGATCAGGATGTGCGAGCCATCAATATCAGCCAGAATTCGGGATGGGAGCTTTGTTTCGCGGCGAGCCGCGGAAACAAGAATGCCATTGCGTATCTGGAAGATCAGGCAAAAACGGCCGGCGCGCTTTTAAAGCGTCTGATCCGGACGCGGCAAAGCAACGGAAGTCCAGACTTTGTCATCTGTATTTCAGCCGGAAACGTCAATAACATAGAGTTTTACAAAAAGGATGATGCTCCTTACGGATACTCTTTGAACAGCAGCACCCTTTTTGAGCGTTCGTACAGCGGAGACGCTTTGGCGTACTATAACAACTTCCTGGCCACCATCGAAGACGAAGAGGTGAAAAACCGCATCATCGTGGTCGGCTCCGTCGGTATCGACGCCGGGCATTCCTCCAAAAAGGAGACCTGCTATTCGTATGCGGACTCTTCCAACGTCGGCGACCGCGTCGATATATGCGCGCCGGGAAAGAACATATACAGTTGTGTGAATTCCGGATACGGTATCAAAAGCGGCACGTCGATGGCGACGCCGCACGTCACAGCAGCGGCCGCAATGCTCTTTGCCGCGAACCCAGATCTCACAGGCCCGCAGGTCAAACAGATTTTAAAGGCCTCCACCTACGGGCGGTATTACTATACCGGCGGAAACAGCGGTCTGCTTGACGTGAACGCCGCGGTGCAGCGCGCGCTCGCGACGCGGGAGCAGAACGTACATCATGTTATCCCGAACAGCGGCAGCGACGCGCTTGACCTCTGCTTCATCGTTGACACGACCGGATCCATGGGCGACGATATCGACAACGCCAAGGAAAACATGCGCTCCATTCTCGCAAAGCTCAGTGAGAAGAGCTCGAACTACCGCGTCGCTTTCGTGGACTACCGCGACTTTTACGAGCGCACCTACGATTCCGATGATTATCCGGCAAAGGTGCAACTTCCCTTCAGCGATGACGACGACGTAATCTATAACGCGATTTATGCGCTGGATCTCGGATACGGCGGAGACAGCAATGAAACGGTATACTCCGGCATTATGACGGCGCTCGGTCTCGACTGGCGTCCGAACGCGACGCGCGTCATTATCCTGATGGGCGATGCGCAGCCGCTCGATCCGGAGCCGTATACCGGCTATACGTACGACAGCATCGTGAAGGCGCTGTATTATGCGGACGTGAGCATCGACGCGGAAAACTCCGACCGACGCGTGCTCGGGGACGCCGAGGACAGCGAGATCAGCGTCTATTCGCTCTTTACCAGCGACAGCTATTCCGGCTACGACTCGTTCTTTGACAGCATCGCAACCGACACCGGCGGCATGCTCACCAACGTCGAAAACGCGGACGAGGTGGCGGACGCCATTTCCGACTCCATCGACATGATCGAGGTCGGCACCGCGCAGACGGTGCGTCTCGAGTTCGGCGAGGAGAACAGCGAAGAGACCGCGGAGATTTACAGCGAAGCGGGCGAATACCTGTTCAGCATTCCGCTGGACGAAAAGGGCCGCTTCCGGCTGGACGGCGTTGAACCCGGCAAATACCGCTGGAAGATCGAGCGGTTGGGTGCCGGCGGAAGCTTTACCGTAAAGGCGGATCGCGAAGCCGTCACGCCGAAGAAATCGGATGCATGGTACAGCTTCGCGCTCCGCATCTGGCATCGGCATAAGGTTCTGCTGTTCGTCTGCGCCGGCGGACTGATCGTGCTGACAGTCGGAATCCTTCTGCTGGTGAAAGCGATCAAAAAACGGAAAAAGAACGGCCCGAAGCCGCCGAAACCCGAAAAAACCGCAAAGAAACCGCAGGTAAACCGCGCGAGCGGCGCCGCGCCGCAGCCGGTACGTCCGCGGCAGCCAGCAAACGACACGCGCTATGCTGCGCCGCAGCCGGTACGTCCGCAGCAGCCCGCGAACGGCACGCGCTATGCCGCGCCGCAGCCGGTACGTCCGCAGCAGCCCGCGAACGACGCGCGCTTTGCCGCGCCGCAGCCGGTACGTCCGCGGCAGCCAGCAAACGACACGCGCTATGCCGCGCCGCAGCCGGTACGTCCGCAGCAGCCCGAAGCGCCGCACAGGGACGTCTTCCGCAACGCGCAAAAGCCCGCGCCGGCCAGGAACACGTGGGTAAGCGAGCCGCCGACGGAAAAACGGGAAGAGACGCCGAACGTGTTCGTCGATATGCCGACGCCCGCGCCGGCCAGGAACACGTGGGTAAGCGAACCGGCAACGGAAAAACGGGAAGAGACGCCGAACGTGTTCGTCGATATGCCGACGCCCGCGCCGGTCGAGAACACGTGGGTAAGCGAGCCGCCGACGGAAAAACGGGAAGAGACGCCGAACGTGTTCGTCGATATGCCGACGCCCGCGCCGGTCGAGAACACGTGGGCAAGCGAGCCGCCGACGGAAAAACGGGAAGAGACGCCGAACGTGTTCGTCGATATGCCGACGCCCGCGCCGGTTGAGAATACGTGGGCAAAAGGTCAGGTTGAAGCGCGCCTGCCCGCGCAGGAGTGGATCTGCCCGAACTGTCACGGGAAGAACGAAGCATCTTTGACGGTTTGCGACTATTGCGGCACGGAAGCGCCGAAGCCGACGTTCTGTAAAAAATGCGGCAGACGGCTGGAGGAATCCGAGCGCTTCTGCTTAAAATGCGGTACGCCGCAGAAAGAATAACGGCACCGGTTTCTCGCTTTGACACGATCACATGATAAGGAGGATATATGGAACGGTTTTCGGATCTTTTGCATGGAAAATTCGGCTTCGGGTGCATGCGTATGCAGCTCGACGCGAACGGCGAGGTGGATTTGGACAATTTCCGCAAGATGGTGGATTGCTACATGAACGCGGGATTCAACTATTTCGACACGGCGCACGTCTATTACGACGGCAAAAGCGAGCTCGCTTTAAAGGACGGCTTAACGAGCCGCTATCCGCGCGAATCCTACGTGCTCACGAACAAGCTGACCTCGAGCTGCTTTGAGACCGAAGCGGATATTCTGCCGCTCTTTGAAAAGCAGCTCGACATGTGCGGCGTGGAATACTTCGATTTCTATCTCATCCACGCCGTGCAGCAGGGAAACTACCAGAAGTACACGGACTGCAACGCGTTCGGCATCGTGCAGAAGCTGAAAGCCGAGGGAAAGGTGAAGCACGTCGGCATGTCGTTCCACGATTCGCCGGAGTTTTTAGACCGCATTCTCACCGAACACCCGGAGATCGAGATCGTGCAGATCCAGTACAATTATCTCGACCTCGACGATGAGAACGTACAGTCGCAGGGATGCATGGACATGTGTAAAAAGCACGACAGACCCGTGCTCGTCATGGAGCCGATCAAGGGCGGCGGGCTGGTCTTTTTGCCGGACGCGGCGCTCGAAAAGCTCAATGCCCTGAACGAGGGCTCGCCCGCCGAGATCGCATTGAGGTTCGTCGCGGAGCAGGAGCCGGTCGTGATGATCCTTTCGGGCATGGCGACGCTCGAACAGGTGCGGGAGAACGTCGCGTTTATGAAGGATCCGAAGCCCCTGACCCCTGCGGCGCATCAGGCGATCGACGAGGTCCGAAAGATGATGCGCGCGCTGCCGCTTGTGGCGTGCACATCTTGCCGCTACTGCACCGAAGGCTGTCCGATGCAAATCAACATCCCCGGCGTTTTCCGCTGCGTCAACGATAAGATCAAGTTCCCGAACCGTCCCATGAGCCGCTACGGGTGGGCAACAAGCAAGGGCGGCAAGGCGTCGGAGTGCATCGAATGCGGTCAATGCGAGGATATCTGTCCGCAGCACCTGCCGATCCGCGACCTCTTAAGGCAGGCGGCGGCGCAGTTTGAATAAACGGAATTCAAAAAGGACCTTCTCCGGAAGGTCCTTTTTTCGTTCTGCCCGAAGCCGTCACTTCTTCGGCGCGTTCTCAAAATACTGCCATTCGTATTCGTCCCATCCGATGCAGCCGTTGTCTGTGAAATACGTTGTCTTGACGACGTGTCCGTCCGTATCGTACTCGTTTTGATACTGACGCTCGATGCCGCCGTCGGCAGCATAATGCGTTTCCGTGATCGTGTTGCCGTTCGCGTCGTACTCGTATGCGCACAAAATCAAACTGCTGCCGTCGGCACAGTACAGCGTTTCTTTGATCCGATTTCCATTCGCGTCGTACGTATATTCGAACCGCCTGTCTTCTTTGCCGTCGATAAGGACCAAAACTTCGGTCTGATTCCCGTTTGCGTCGTACGCGTATCGATACTGACACTCGATGCTGCCGTCGGCGTTGAAATCCGTTTCCACGGTCATTTTTCCATTCGCATCGTACTCGCATTCGGACCGGCTGCGGATCCTGCCGTTTGCGCCGTATGACGTTTGCGTGATTACGTTTCCGTTCGCATCGTACCCGTAAACGATCCAATACTCTGCATTTCCGTCCGCATCGTATTTCGTTTCCTTGATCCGGTTGCCGTTCGCATCATATTCCGATTCCGTTCGGCCGCTGATGCTGCCGTCGACGTTGAATCCTTTGTACAGGATCTCGTTGCCGTTCGCGTCGTACCCGTATTCGTATAAAAGAATACTGCCGCCGTCAGCGGTATACATCGTAGATCTGATCTCGTTCCCGTACATGTCGCGTTCGTATTCGTACCGGCAATTCATGCTGCCGTCCGGACTGTAAGAGACGGCCTTCACCTTCTTCCAGTCGCCCTTCTCTTCGACTGCGGCGTTGTCCGCCGCGTCCCCGGACCCGCCCGTTTCCGCAGCATTCCGCTCCTCTTTCGATTTGCAGCCCACAGCCGAAAAAACCAGCGCCGCGGCGAGCAGGAGCAGGAACAGACGCTTGTACGTTTTGAAATTCATAATCATACCGACCTTTTCTTTGTATTCGACTGTATTCTACCATTTATCTGCGGATATTGCAACGCATCGCCGGGATCGCGGCTGTTATTTCGAAGGGACCGCCGGCTTTGCGGGGCGCCTCCTGCGATCGACGAGGTCCGAAAGATGATGCGCGCGCTGCCGCTTGTGGCGTGCACATCCTGCCGCTACTGCACCGAAGGCTGTCCGATGCAAATCAACATCCCCGGCGTTTTCCGCTGCGTCAACGATAAGATCAAGTTCCCGAATAAACCCCAAAGCCCCTACGGCTGGGTAACGGGCAAGGGTGGCAAGGCGTCCGACTGCATCGAATGCGGTCAATGCGAAGACATCTGCCCGCAGCACCTGCCGATCCGCGACCTTCTAAAGCAGGCGGCGGCGCAGTTTGAGTAAGACAACGGAACCTCTCTTGCGGGAGGTTCTTTTTTGCTGCATTCGTTCTTGCGCCGGACGCGCGCAAATGCTATACTGTAAGAGGCTTTTGAGGAGAAAGGGGAACTCTATGAACACAATACCTACCGATTCAAAGAAACGCAAACCGGCGGCGATCCTGTTTGTAATTGCAGCGGGATTATATTTCATCCTGAATTTCGCTGTAGTGCCGATGCTTTTTGTTGGCTATAGGATCTCCTTTGTGCAAATCCTTTATCTTTTGTGTCTTGCGACGGTGGCTGTCGGGCTCTTTTTGGACAAAATTCCGTTCCCGATCGCGGGCGCAGGATTTGCAGGGTTGACAATCATAAGTATTGTGCATTTGATCGACGTAATACGATTATCTTCTATTATCTCCCATTCTATCATATATATCTGTTTATATATCTGTTTTATGCTCGGCTTTCTCGCCGCGGCAGCCATTCTTTTCATTGTCGTGTTCGGAAATGAAGAGATGAAAAAAACGGCAAAAAAGCTGGCGATCATTCCTTTTGTTCTTTTGCTGATCGCCTGTATCGCACAAGCGCTCCTCGCGCTCTTGCTCGCGGGTGTGTTAGCTGTCTTTCTCCGGGACCTGCTCTTGCTTGCGGTCCACGTCCTGATCCTGATCGGAACGAAGTGCGCGATCGAAGCGTACGTCTGTCCGGAGGGCAAACCGAAGAAGGCGGTCACGCGCGCGGACGGAACCGCGGCGGAAGCCGGCGACGGGTACATCGGTATGTCGAAGCACGTGCTGCTGCTCCTGTTCACCTTCGGCATCTGGCTCTATATCTGGATCTGGCGCACGACGCAGTACACGAACCGCGCGCCGGGCGAAGAGGAGCGTAACCCGACGAAAAAGATGCTGCTTTGCATGTTCGTTCCGTTCTACAGCATTTTCTGGACGTACAAGACCGCGCAGCGGATCGACACCATCGCAAAGACCCGCGGTATGTCCTCCGAGATCGCGACGCCGTGTCTGGTGCTGGCGATCTTTGTCGGCATCGTACCGCCGATCCTGATGCAGGATAAGATCAACGCGATCGCCCTGAACGGAAACGCGCCGGCAGCCGCGCCTGCTGCGGAGCCTGCGCGCGATGTCGGGGAATCGACGCGTGCCGCGGCGGACGGCGTTCCCGAGGAGCTTGAAAAGTATAAGCGTCTTTTGGACAACGGCGTCATCACGCAGGAAGAGTTTGAAGCAAAGAAAAAGCAGCTTTTGGGACTGTAAAGGCATAAAAAACAGCGGGACGCGTCCCGCTGTTTTTTGCTTGCGTTTTTATCTTCTCCGCGCGCCGGAAGCGATGGAAAGGAGCCTTAGAAGCGTGACGAACGAGCCGAGCGTCGCCAGCACGTAGGTCATGGCGGCGGCGTTCAGCATCTTTTTCGCGCCGGGCAGCTCGTCGTCGGTGATATAGCCGCCGTCGGTGAGCATCTGAAGCCCCCTCTTCGAGGCGTTGAACTCGATCGGCAGCGTGACGAGCTGAAACAGGAACATCATCGCGTACAGCGCAACGCCGCCGATCGCGATATAAAAGCCGAGGTTGCCGCTTCCCTGCGCGAGAACGGCGATCAGAAGCCCGCCGAGCACGATGAACGGTCCGACGCGGCTGCCGATGTTGGCGACCGGCAGAATCACGCTTCTGAGCTTCATCGGCGCGTAGTCCTCGTTGTGCTGCAGAACGTGTCCGATCTCGTGCGCGGCGACCGCGTACGCGGAAACGGAATTCGAGCCGTAAACGGCCTCGGAAAGTCCGACGGTCTGCGTCTTCGGGTTATAGTGATCGGTCAGCTGACCCTGTACCGGCTGAATCGGCAGAGAAAGCCCGTTTTTCTGCAGCAGCTCATAGGCAAGCTGCGCGCCTGAAATGCCGCGGTTTGCGCGGACCTGTGCATATTGATTGAACACGCGCTGCACGCGGGTCTGCGCGATCAGCGACAGCACCATAACGCCAAGCAGCAGGAACAGGTAGATGTAGTTTTGCATACGATCCCTCCTTTTCTCTTATTATAAAGCATTCCGTTTCGAAATACCATTGCAAAACGTGAAAAATATGTTATAATTCTCTGTACGAAACGCAAAATTAGGGCAGTCTATTCCTGTGAGGAGGCAATACATGCAGTATTTGAAGCTGAAGGATATCCAGAAAGCGCCGGAAAGCTACGTCGGCGCGATCACCGTTTGCGGGTGGGTGCGCACCGTGCGCGAAGGCAAGGCGTTCGGCTTTATCGAGCTGAACGACGGCACCTCGTTCCGCCCCGTGCAGATCGTGTATCCGAATGACGAGCGCAAGCTCGGCAAGGGCCTTACCACCGGCTGCGCAATCGTCGTAGACGGCGAACTTTTACTCACGCCGGACGCGCCGCAGCCCTTTGAGATCCACGCAAACGCGATCGCGATCGAGGGCGAGTGCCCGCCGGATTATCCCATGCAGAAGAAGCGCCACACGCTGGAGTATCTGCGCACCATGCAGACGCTCCGCCCGCGCACCAATACGTTTTTAGCGACGTTTCGCGTGCGCTCGGTCACGGCGGCGGCGATCCACGAGTTCTTCCAGGACCGCGGATTCGTCTACGTGCACACGCCGATTCTGACCAACGCGGACTGCGAGGGCCGCGGCGAAATGTTCCAGGTCACGACGCTCGATCTTGAAAACCTGCCGCGCACCGAGGACGGCAAGGTCGACTATTCGCAGGACTTTTTCAAAAAGCCCGTGCACCTTTCGGGTTCCGGTCAGCTTTACGGCGAGGCGTTCGCGTTGGCGTTTCGCGATATCTACACCTTCGGGCCGACGTTCCGCGCCGAGTACAGTTTCACCGCGCGCCACGCGAGCGAGTTTTGGATGATCGAGCCGGAGATGGCGTTCTGCGATCTCGAGGGCGATATGGACGTTGCGGAAGCGATGGTAAAATACATCATTCAGACGGTGCTCGAGCGCTGCCCCGCCGAGATGGAATTCTTCAACAAGTTCGTGGACAAAGGACTATTGGAGCGTCTCGACAACGTTTTGAACAACGAGTTCAAGCGCCTTTCCTACACCGAGGCGATCGAGATCCTCAAAAACAGCGGCGAGAAGTTCGAGTACCCGGTCGAGTGGGGCGTCGATCTGCAGAGCGAGCATGAGCGCTACATCACCGAAAAGGTCTTTGGAAAACCCGTGTTCCTTACCGATTATCCGAAGGAGATCAAGTCGTTCTATATGCGGCAAAACGACGACGGCAAGACCGTCGCGGCGGCGGATCTGCTGGTGCCCGGCGTCGGCGAGATCGTCGGCGGCAGCCAGCGCGAGGAGCGCTACGACGTGCTCGACGCGCGCTGCAAGGAGCTCGGCATGGACATGAGCGAGTACCAGTGGTTCCTCGATCTCAGAAAGTACGGCGGCGTCAAGCACGCGGGCTTCGGGCTCGGCTTCGAGCGCATGGTGATGTATCTCACCGGCATGCAGAACATCCGCGACGTACTTCCCTTCCCGCGTACCGCGGCAAACCTCGAAATGTAAAACAGATCACAGCAAAACCGCCCGAACGGGCGGTTTTTTGATGCCCGCGGCGTGTCGGGAGAACCGTCCCTCTGACACGCGTTCTGCATTCCGCATTCTCTGCGCAAAATGCCTCTTCCCTTTTTTTGATCGGCTTGTTATAATAATACAGTTAAGGAGAGTGTGCTTATGGATTCTGTGAAAATTTTGGCTGCGGCTCTTGCGCCCGTCTGCGGAGTCGATGAGACGGCGATTTCGGATTGGATCGAGGTCCCGAAGAATACGGAAATGGGCGATTACGCGTTCCCGTGCTTTCGCCTGTCCAAGACGATGCGAAAGGCGCCGAACATGATCGCGGCGGAGCTGAAAGAAAAGCTCGAACTGCCTGAGGGCTTTGTCAAATGCGAGGCGGTCGGCGGGTATCTGAATTTCTTCACCGACAAGGGCGCGGTCGCGAGCACGGTGCTTTCCCGCGTTCTGAAAGAGGGCGACGCCTACGGCACGAGCACGGAGGGGAACGGCAAGACCGTCTGCATCGAGTACAGCTCGATCAACATCGCAAAGCCGTTCGGCTTCCACCATCTGCCTTCTACCGCGATCGGAAACGCGCTGTACCGGATCTATAAGGCTTTGGGCTACAACACGGTCGGCATCAACCACCTCGGCGACTGGGGCACGCAGTTCGGCAAGATGATCACGGCGTACAAGCTGTGGGGGGATAAGCCCGTCGACGATTATTCGATCCGCGAGCTCGTCGCGCTGTACGTGCGCTTCCATGACGAGGCGGAAAAGGACCCGGCGCTCAATGATACGGCCCGCGCATGGTTCCATAAGATCGAAAGCGGCGATCCCGAGGCGCTGGAACTTTGGACGAAGATGAAGGACGCGACGATCCGCGAGGTCAAGGTCACGTACGCGCGCATGGGCGTCGATTTCGACAGCTGGGCCGGTGAAGCGTTCTATACCGATAAGATGCAGCCGATCATCGACGAGCTGAGAGAAAAGGGCATTTCGAAGCTCGATCATGGCGCGGAGATCGTCGATCTGTCCGAATGGAACATGCCGCCGTGCATGATCGTGAAATCCGACGGCAGCACGATTTACGCAACGCGAGATCTGGCCGCCGCCTGCTACCGCAAAGAGACCTATGATTTTTCAAAGCTTCTGTACGTCGTGGCGTATCAGCAGGACCTGCACTTCAAGCAGTTCTTCAAGGTGCTGGAGCTGATGGGCCGCGACTGGGTCAAAGACTGCGTACACGTGAATTTCGGCATGGTCAGTATGGAGGGCGGTTCCTTCCATACGCGCGAGGGCAAGGTTCTGTATCTCGACGACGTTCTGGACGCCGCGGTCGAAAAAACGTACGAGATCATCTGCGAAAAGAGTCCGGATCTCGAGGACAAAAAGAGCGCGGCCGAGGCGGTCGGCGTCGGCGCGATCCTCTGGTCGGTGCTGTATAACTCCCGCATCAAGGACGTGACGTTTTCCTGGGACAAGGTTCTGAATTTCGACGGCGAAACCGCGCCGTACGTGCAGTACACGCACGCAAGAAGCTGCTCGGTGCTGCGCAAAGCCGGCACGCTTCCGAAGGAATTCGACGCGTCGCTGCTTGATGATCCCGAAAGCACGGCATTGCTGAAGGCGATCGCCGCGTTCCCCGAGGCGGTGAAAAGCGCCGCCGAAAAGTACGAGCCGTACGTCGTCGCGCGTTCGATCATGCAGATTTCGAACGCGTTCAACCGCTTCTATTACGAACAACGGATCATGGCGGACGACGAAGCCGTGCGCGCGGCAAGACTGGCGCTCTGCGACGCGACGCGGCAGACGCTCAAAAACGGATTGAATCTACTGGGGCTCATCGCTCCCGAAAGGATGTAATATGCTGGATATCAAGTTTGTCCGGGCGAATCCGGACGCGGTCAAGGAAAATATCAAAAAGAAATTTCAGGACGAAAAGCTCGTTCTGGTCGACGAAGTGCTGGCGCTCGACAAGGAATACCGCGACGCGCACGTGCGCTGCGATTATCTCAGAAATCAGCGTAACGTGATTTCGAAGTCCATCGGCATGATGATGGCGCACGGCGAGCGTGATAAGGCTGAAGAAGCCAAGGCGCAGGTCGGCGCGATGGCAAAAGAGATGGCGGAGCTCGAGGAGCGCGAGACCGAGCTCGAGGGCGAGATCCGTAGACGCATGCTCGTGATCCCGAACATCATCGACCCGTCGGTTCCGGTCGGCAAGGACGATTCCGAAAACGTCGAGATCGAGCGCTTCGGCGATCCGGTCGTGCCGGACTTCGAGATTCCCTATCACGTGGACATTATGGAAAAGCTTTCGGGGATCGACCTCGATTCCGCGCGCAAGACGAGCGGCAACGGCTTCTATTATCTGATGGGCGACATCGCGCGGCTGCACAGCGCGGTGCTGAGCTATGCGCGCGATTTCATGATCGACCGCGGCTATACCTACGTCATCCCGCCGTTCATGATCCGCTCGGCGGTCGTTGACGGCGTCATGAGCTTTTCCGAGATGGAAAACATGATGTACAAGATCGAGGGCGAGGACCTGTATCTGATCGGGACCAGCGAGCACAGCATGATCGGCCGGTTCATGAACACGTTCCACGAGGAAAGCACGCTGCCGCTGAAACTCACGAGCTATTCGCCCTGCTTCCGCAAGGAGGTCGGCGCGCACGGCATCGAGGAGCGCGGTGTGTACCGCATTCACCAGTTCGAGAAACAGGAAATGATCGTCGTTTGCAAGCCCGAGGACAGCATGAAGCTCTATAACGAGCTCTGGCAAAATACGGTCGACTTCTTCCGCTCGCTCGATATCCCGGTGCGCACGCTCGAATGCTGCTCGGGGGATCTTGCGGACCTCAAGGTGAAGAGCTGCGACGTCGAGGCGTGGTCTCCGCGACAGCAGAAGTACTTCGAGGTCGGAAGCTGCTCGAACCTCGGCGACGCGCAGGCAAGACGCCTCGGTATCCGCGTCAAGAACAAGGAGAAGGGCAACTACTTTGCGCACACGCTGAACAACACGGTCGTCGCTCCGCCGCGCATGCTGATCGCGTTCCTCGAAAACAACCTCCAGGCCGACGGCACGGTCCGCATTCCGGAAGCGCTTCGTCCGTACATGGGGTTCAAGGATCATATCGGGTGAGAACGCAGTTCAAGAGGATCGCTTATGTTCTGGACACCGTTACACGCGTATACGTTAATCCCGCAATTTGTCGTCTATATTGCGCTTGCTTTTGTGCTGAGCCGCGCGTTAATGAACAAGGACTATGAAACGCAGCTTCTTCCGCTGAAGATCTGCACGATCCTGCTCCTGGTACTGGAAGTCGCAAAACAGGCCGTCGGCATCGCGACCGGCTACAGCACGTACTGGATCCCGCTGCATTTTTGCAGTCTGTTCCTTTATTTCCATCCGATCGCGTGCTTTTATAAAGGAAAACATCGGGATACGTTTATCCTGATCGCCGGGGTCGTATCGGCGTGTCTGTTCCTGTTCATGACCGTCTATCCGAACATCATTTATTCGGATGACGCGATCAGAAGCATGTGGGCTTTTGTAACCGGAAAAGGCGGCAGCTTTTTCGAATTGCACACGGTCCTGTTCCACGGCATAGGGCTGTTTACGTTCTTTTTGTTCGTGTTTCAGGGATTGGGCCGGTTTGACACAAAGAAGGACGTCTTGCGGATAATGATCACCTATGGGGCATATTGCCTGATCGTAGGACCGCTTGCACAGCTGATCGATACCAACTTCAATAATTTCGTTCAAAGCAATGCCCCATTCTTGGAAGACATCAGAGGAAAGCTGCTCGAAAGCTTAGGCGCATTCCTCGGTCAGACTGTCTACGTGCTGATCATATCTGTCGGAACGATCCTTGTCCCGCTGATCGCGTACTTCGTTCTGAAAGGGCTGACAAGGCTGTTGGGGCAAAGAAAGAGGGAAGCGGCAGACCGGTAAATCCCGTTTGTCCGCAGCGTCCGGCATCAAATACGGAAAAAAGGAACCCGAGCGTGCTTCGCACGCGGCCGGGTTCCTTTTTACTGTCCCGCGCGCGTTTCCAGATAGTTCATCACTCCGTCCGCGATCGCGTCCGCAAGCTTCTGCTGATAGACGGGATCCTGTAGGTTCCGTTCGTCTTCCGGATTGCTTAAAAACCCGCATTCGACAAGCACGGACGGCGCGGAGGGGATGCGCGTCACGTAATTGTTGCCGGGGTTCGCAAGGCGCGAATCGTATCCCAAAGCGCTTGAGAGCGCGTCGATCACGCACTGCGCAAGGCGCTTTCCGTCCTTTGCGCCGGCCTGAAAATAGCACATCGGCCCTTTGACCCTGCGATCGGAAAACTTATTCATATGAATCGAAACGGTGCAGTCCGCACCGTCGGTCAGAAGGATTGCGCCGCGGCGCGCCATGTCGTCGCGCTTTGTGCCGGCGATCGCGTCGGCGCTCGTGCGGGTACGCAGCACGAAGCAGCCCCGATCCTCCAAAGCCCTTGCGACATGCTCGCCGACGAGCAGGTTCAGGTCGGATTCCAAAACAGCCGTGTCGACGCCGATCGCGCCGCAGTCGCTTCCGCCGTGACCGTAATCGAGAATGACAAAATACTTCGGCGGCGTCGCCGAAAGTTCGTACGGCGTACACGGCGGAGCGGCCGCAGTGCAGCCGAGAAGAAAAAAGGACAGGAGCAGCAGGAAAGTACGTTTCATGGTACAGTTTATGCGAAAAAGACGGGCAATTCCCTTTTTTATCCGTTGACAATTCCAAAAAAAGCAAGTAAAATAGTGACGTTATCATGGAGGCATGCGGGTGTAGCTCAGTGGCAGAGCACCGGCTTCCCAAGCCGGCTATACGGGTTCGATTCCCGCCACCCGCTCCACAAGCCGAAACCTCGGCTTTTAAGCACCGACATGGTAACGGGCGGCCCGCTGCCATTGCAGGTTCTGCAGGCGGGTAAAAATCAAAAAAATTTTTATAAGGAGAACTACAATGGCAAAAGCAAAATTCGAACGTACGAAGCCGCATGTAAACATCGGCACGATCGGACACGTAGACCACGGCAAGACGACGCTGACGGCGGCGATCACCATGGCGCTGGCACAGCAGGGCGAAGCGGTCGCAATGCGTTACGACGAAATCGACAAGGCGCCGGAAGAGAAGGCGCGCGGCATCACGATCAACACGGCGCACGTAGAGTATGAGACGGAAAAGCGTCACTATGCGCACGTTGACTGCCCGGGCCACGCTGACTATGTTAAGAACATGATCACGGGCGCAGCGCAGATGGACGGCGCGATCCTGGTCGTATCCGCAGCGGACGGCCCGATGCCGCAGACCCGCGAGCACATCCTGCTCGCCCGTCAGGTCGGCGTACCGTACATCATCGTCTTCATGAACAAGGTTGACCAGGTAGACGACGAAGAGCTCCTCGAGCTGGTCGAGATGGAGATCAGAGAGCTTCTGAGCTCCTATGATTTCCCGGGCGACGACATTCCGATCATCCGCGGATCCGCACTGCTGGCGCTGGAAGCGCTGACGGAAGGCAAGATCGCGAAGGAAACGCCGGAATGCCAGTGCATCTTCGAGCTGATGGATGCGGTTGACAGCTACATTCCGACGCCGGAACGTGCATCCGACAAGCCGTTCCTGCTTCCGGTTGAGGACGTCTTCTCCATCACGGGCCGCGGCACCGTTGCAACGGGCCGTGTCGAGCGCGGTACCGTCAAGGTTTCCGACACCGTCGAGATCGTCGGTCTGACGGAAGAAAAGCGCAGCACCGTCGTTACGGGCGTTGAAATGTTCCGCAAGCTCCTCGATCAGGCGATCGCGGGCGACAACATCGGTCTGCTTCTCCGCGGCGTACAGCGCAACGAGATCGAGCGCGGCCAGGTTCTGGCGAAGCCGGGTTCCATTCATCCGCACACGCACTTCAACTCCGAGGTGTACGTTCTGACGAAGGAAGAGGGCGGCCGTCACACCCCGTTCTTCTCCGGCTACCGTCCGCAGTTCTACTTCCGTACCACGGACGTGACCGGTTCCATCCAGCTGCCCGAGGGCGTTGAGATGGTCATGCCGGGCGACAACATCCGCATGGAAATCCAGCTGATCACGCCGATCGCAATGGAGCAGGGTCTCCGCTTCGCAATCCGTGAAGGCGGCCGTACGGTTGCTTCCGGTGTTGTTGCG
>JAFOTD010000034.1 GCA_017388175.1 Clostridia bacterium
CCGCAGGCCACGCTTTCGCGTCGGCTACTCCCTTTTACGTGGCTATTATATGTTAACTTTTTTCAAACGTCAAGTGCGAATTGTGGCAAACGGCGCGATTGTCTGCTATAATAAAACTGGATCTTTATCCGAACGTGAAAGCCGGCGCGCAGGCAGTTTGCCGCGACGCGGACCTTTCCGAATTCCTTCATGATCCGTACTTTGGAGGTTTCATACATGCAAATTCTGATCGACAACATACCGGTCGACGTTCAAACCGGCGAGAGTCTTTTGGACATCGTTCGCAGAACGGGGCTGGATTCCGACAGCTTAAAGACGCGCCCGATCGCGGCGGATATCGCGGGGGAGGCGTTCACGCTGAATTATATTCCGATGCGCCAGAAGGAGCAGGGCGACAGCATTACGACGTTCCGCATGCGCAAGGCGATCCGTAAGGGCGGCGGCGAAGTGAAGCTGATCCGCTATCCCGAGAGCCGCGGCAGAGCGATCTACGAGCGCACGATCCTCTACGTATTTTTCCTCGCGATGCGCGAGCTGTTTTCGAAGGTGCACACGAAGGTCAACTACGCGGTCGGCCCGAGCCTCGATATCTCGGTCGATTCCGAGCTGCCGTTCACGCCGGACGACGTGGAGACGGTTCGCGCCAAGATGCGCGAGATCGTCGAAGCCGATTATCCGCTGATCCGCCGGCGGCTCGATATCGACGAGGCGATCCGCTTCTTCGAACGCGACGGGCAGGAGGATAAGGTCCGGCTTCTCAAATGGCGCCAGTTTACGTACTTCGACGTGTACGAGCACGGCGATTACGTCGATTATTTTTACGGCGAGATGTGCCCGTCGACCGGCTATGTGAATGTGTTCGACCTGCAGCACCGGCCGGGCGGACTGTTCCTGCTGCGGCCGTCCGACGCGAATCCGGACGTAGCGACGCGCTACGTTTATATGCCGAACATTTCGAAGGTATTTGCCCGCTCGGATCGCTGGGGCGATCTGATGCATTGCCGCTGCGTGGCCGATCTCAACGACATGGTCGAAAACGGCAGCATCCGCGAGCTGATCCGCGTCAACGAAGCCCTGCATGAGCGTCGGTTTGCGGAGATCGCGACCGAAATCGTCAACCGCGGCGCGCGTGCCGTGCTGATCGCCGGCCCCTCGAGCTCGGGCAAAACGACGAGCGCGAACCGCGTGGCAACGCAGCTTCGCGTACTCGGCAAAACGCCGATCCTGCTGTCGCTCGACGACTATTACATCGACCGGAAATACGTCAAGCCCGACGAAAACGGCGAGATCGACTACGAGCATATCAACATGATCGACGTGGCGCAGTTCAACGTCGACCTGGAAGCGCTTTTAAACGGTGAGCGCGTCGAGATTCCGCACTTCGATTTCAAGACGGGTTCGCGGCAGATGCTCGGACGTTACGTGCAGCTCGGCGACGACGCGATGCTGATTATCGAGGGCCTGCACGGGTTGAATCCGCAGCTTCTGACCCCGCGCATCGACAAAAGGCTGATCTTCAAGCTGTACGTTTCCGCGCTGACGACTCTGAATCTCGACGATCACAACCGCATTCCTTCGACAGACGTCAGGCTTCTCAGACGCATGGTGCGCGACTATGAAACCCGCGGCGCGACGATCGAGCGCACGCTCGGCATGTGGGATTCCGTCAAGCGCGGGGAACAGCGCTGGATCTTCCCGTATCAGGAGAGCGCGGACGAGATCATGAACACCTCTTTGGTCTACGAGCTTGCGGTGCTGAAAAAGCACATCTATCCGCTTCTCAAGGCGGTCGAATCGGACAGCCCGTGCTATGACGAGGTCATCAGCACGATCAAGTTTTTGAACTATATTTCGGACGCCGCCGTGGAGGACGAGATCCCGCCCACGAGCATTCTCAGAGAGTTTGTCGGCGGCAACGCGTTTTATCGCTGAGGAGGACGCATGCGCAATACGTTAGGCAAGCTGTGCATCATTTTTGCGACGCTGATTCTGCTGTTTTCCGTCGCGTTTTTCACGGTTTCGCTGATCTTAAAGGACAACGATTCTATCGAGCAGAAATATAAGGAGCTGGGCGTTTCCGAGGATATGGGCATCGCCACGCCCGATCTTGCCCGCGCGACGACGGCGCTGCTTGATTACATGCGCGGCGAGCGCGCGGACATCAAGGTTGAAGCCAAGGTTTTCGGGGAAACGGAGATTCTGTTCCCGCAGGAAAAAGAGATCGTACACATGGCGGAGGTGCAGTCGCTCTGGATCGGGCTGAGAAGCTTCGCGCTGTTCGGCGCAATCGGCGCCGCTGCGCTGCTGCTTTTCGGATTTTTTTTCACGGAACGGGGCAAGCGCCGCGCGATTCTGTCCGGCGGCATGTTCTGGGGCTGCGGGATTTTCGGCGGCATGCTCGCCTTTCTGGGCATCTGGGCGGTTCTCGATTTCAACAGCTTCTGGACGATCTTCCACTTTATCATCTTCCCGGCGTCGCTGTTCCAGTATCTGTCTGCCGGCGCGACGGTGGAGGCAATGAACGAACTCAACTGGATGCTTGACGCGAACAGCCGGATGGTCCGCATGCTGATGCCGATCTTCCCGCCGCTCGTGATGCGGTGCGCGCTCTGCGTGATCCTGGAGATCGCGGTTGTTGCGCTTGCCGCGGTGTTCATCCGGTTTGCATGGCGCAAGCAGGGCAAGCCCTCTCCGGTTGCGGATATCGTCGTGATCGAGCACGACGCAAACGAGCCGGTGCCGATCAAGGGACCGGATCTCGTGCTTGCGCATAAGCTCAGAAACGCGCCGGTATCAAAGCGCGAGGAGCTGCTGCGCCGCGCAAAGAACGGCGAACCTTTGGACGACGATCCGGTGAAAAACGAAGCGGCGTCCGCGCCGGAAAAAGAGGCTGCTTCGCAGGGCGATATGCCGGAAGACGCGGACGAACCCGCGGGGACGGACGACGTCCGTCCGCAGCCGGCCGAACCCGAACAGGAATCCGAACCCGCGGGGACGGACGACGCATGTCCGCAGCCGGACGAAACCGACGCCGCCCCGGAGGAAGAGCTATGAGCTACGAAGCGCGCGCCGCCGAAAAACAGGCGGCCTTGATCGAACGCGGTCACGCAACGGTGCTCGCGGTCGAGTCTTCGTGCGATGAAACCGCATGCGCAATCGTGCGCGACGGACGCGAGGTGCTTTCTAACGTCGTGCATACGCAGATTCCGCTGCACCGTAAGTTCGGCGGCGTCGTGCCGGAGCTTGCAAGCCGCAACCACGTGGAGCGCATCGGCGCGGTCGTCTCTAAGGCGTTGTCGGACGCCGATCTGACCATGGACGGGATTGACGCGGTCGCGGTCACCTGCGGACCGGGGCTGGTCGGCGCGCTGCTCGTCGGCGTGAGCTACGCAAAGGGTCTCGCGCTTGCCGGGAATCTCCCGCTGATCGGCACGAACCATATCTTAGGACACATCGCCGCAAATTACCTGACTTTCCCGGACCTTGAGCCGCCGTTTACGGCTCTGATCGCTTCGGGCGGACACAGCCATATCGTGCGCGTGCACGATTACGACCGCTGTTCGCTGATCGGCTGCACGCGCGACGACGCGGCGGGCGAGGCGTTCGATAAGGTTGCGCGCGTTCTGGGATTGCCGTATCCGGGCGGACCGGAGCTTGAAAAGCTTGCAAAAGAGGGAAACCCGAAGGCGTTTCGCTTCCGTTCCGCGTTCAACGAGCGCGAGGACGAGTTCGACATGAGCTTCTCGGGGCTCAAGACTGCGGTCATCAACGTTCTGCACACCGCGGAGCAGCGCGGGGAAGAAGTGAACCGCGCGGACGTTGCGGCAAGCTTTCAGCACGAAGTAATCTCGATCCTGAGCGATAAGGCGGTTCGCGCGGCAAACGATACGCTCGTGCTTGCGGGCGGGGTCTCCGCAAACGCCGCTTTAAGGGAAATGCTCGCGAGAAAGGCGAAGAAGAAGGGAATCCGCTTCTGCTGTCCCGACTTTTTATACTGCACCGACAACGCCGCCATGATCGGCAGCGCCGGATACTATTTGCTGATGCGCGGCCATCGCGACGGGCTTGATCTGAACGCGACGCCGTATCTCTCCGTAGTCACCGAATGAAAAAATTACGTAGGTCAAAAGAAATAAACATGCTGGAAGGGCCTTTGCTCGGCAAGGTCTTTCTCTTCGCGCTGCCGCTGATGGCGACGAACCTCCTGCAAATGATGTACAACGCGGCGGATATGATCGTGGCGGGCATGTCCGGCGTGGAGGGCGCGATCGGCTCCATCGGCACGACCGGCGCGATGATCAACCTGATTCTCAACGTATTTTCCGGCTTTGCGATCGGCACGAACGTCGTCGTCGCGCGCAACATCGGAAGAGGCGACGAAAAGGCAACGCGCAGCGCGGTGCACACCTCGCTCGTCATGGCGGCGCTTTTCGGGGCGGTCTGCATGGTGCTCGGCCTGTTTATTTCGCGGCCGCTGCTCGCTTTTTTGGGCGATGAGGGACGCATCCTCGATCTCGCGTCGCTGTATGCGCGTATCTATTTCTTCGGTACGCCGTTTATGGCTGTGTCCAACTACATGATCGCGATCTTCCGCGCAAAGGGCGATACGCGCACGCCGCTGTTCGTTCTGACCGGAACGGGGCTTCTAAACGTCGGCATGAATCTCTTTTTCGTGCTCGTCATGCGCATGTCGGTCGACGGCGTCGCGTATGCCACGCTGATCGCGAACGTCATGAACGTGCTCATCCTCGGCTTGATCATGCTGCGCGACGCCGGCTGGTGCCGGCTGGAATGGAAACAGCTCCGGCTGGACCGCGAAGCCATGCGCGATATCCTGCGCGACGGTCTTCCCGCAGGAATCCAGGGCGCGCTGTTCTCGCTTTCCAACATGCTGATCCAGAGCACGATCATCGGCATCAACAACGCGACGTGCCCCGGCGGGTCGGCGGTCATCGACGGCAACGCCGCGGCCACGAATCTCGAAGGCTTTGCGTACGTTGCGACGAACGCGGTCTATTCCGCCGCAGTCACGTTTACGAGCCAGCATCACGGCGCAAAAAAATACAAGCGTATCGGTACGGTCATGCGCTGCTGCTACTTCGTCACGGCGATGGTAGCGGTCGCGGTTGCCGCGGTTCTGCTGCTCTTCCGGCATCCGATGCTGGGACTGTATCTCGGAAACGGGCCGAAGGCGGAGGACTTTGCCGCAAGCGGCACGCTGCAGCAGGCGTGGATGCGTATGTGCTTCGGAGTGGAACAGACAAAATTCGCGATCTCGATGGAAACGGCGTATACGCGCTTTTACGTGATGATCGCGCCGTACTTTACGCTTGCGTTCATGGAGGTCGGGTCCGGCGTTCTGAGGGGGCTCGGCAAGTCCACGCTGTCCACGATCATTTCGCTCCTGGGCTCATGCGTGTTCCGGCTTCTCTGGATCTTCCTCATTTTCCCGCTGTGGCCGACGCTCACGATGGTCTATCTTTCCTATCCGATCTCGTGGACGCTGACCGCACTCACGCACTTTACGGTCTCGGTCGTCGTTCGCCGGCGCTATATGCGCATGTATCCGGAGGAGAATGCCGCCGAAGTGCTGTGATTATAGCTTAAAACGCGGGGAAATGCGTTCGTCGGGTCGGCAAATTGTGAAAAAAAGAGTGTAAAACTTTTTTCGGAAAAAAAGAAGGAAATCGCGCTCCGGCGTCGAATAATAAACTGTATTACAATAACAATAAAATAATAATAAACCGGATTATTAATAAACCGGATTATTAATAAACCGGATTGTTAATAAACCGGATTGTTAATAAACCGGATTGTTAATAAAACGGATTGTTAATAAAACGGATGTAAATAATAAACCGGATTATTAATATTCTGGATGATAATAAGAAACCGGATTATTACAATCAATAACGGACGGCTTATAAGGCCGTCCGTTTTCAGATACAAATCCGGTTACATCAGCTTCAGCACAGCCTCCGCAAACGCGGCGGGATCGTCCAAAGGCAGCCCCGCAACGAGCTTTGCCTGCGCGAGCAGCAGCTTTGCGTATTCTTTGAGCGTCTCATCGTCGAGGTCCTTGAGCTTTGCGTAGACCGGATGATCCGGGTTCAGCTCAAGGGTGAACGTCATCGGCAGGCTTGCGCCGTTCGGCATCGAACGCAGCACTTTAAACATCTCCACGCTCATGCCCTCGCCGCCGGAAAGGAACGCGGCGGTGTTCTTCAGACGGTCGGTCAGCTTCACGTCGCGCACGGAATCACCGAGTGCCGCCTTTATGCGCGCAAGCAGCGGTTTCGCTTCCTCGGCGCGCTGTTCCATCGCTTTCTTTTCCTCGTCGGTATTGAGGTCGAGGTCCGGATCGGAGACGGATTTGAACGGCTTTTCCTGATACGATTCGAGAATCCGCAGCGCGAATTCGTCGACGTCTTCGGTCAGGCACAGGATGTCGTAACCCATATCCGCAACGCGCTCCGCCTGCGGGAGCTTTTTGACCTGTGCGAGCGTGTCGCCCGCGGCGTAATAGATCGCTTTTTGCGCTTCGGGCATCGCGTCGACGTACTCCTTCAGCGTGATCGGCTTTTCCTCTTTGCGCGAGTAAAACATCAGCGTGTCCTTTAAGAAGTCCTTGTTCGCGCCGAACTTGTCGTATACGCCGAACTTCAGCGTGCGTCCGAACGCCTTATAGAATTCATTGTACGCTTCGCGGTCTTCGCGCTGCATGCGCAAAAGCTCCGAAAGGATCTTCTTTTTCAGATTGTTTGCGATCGCGGAAAGCTGCCTGTCGTGCTGGAGCAGCTCGCGCGAAATGTTCAGCGACAGATCGGGAGAGTCGACGAGCCCCTGCACGAAGTTGAAGTATTCCGGCAAAAGCTCCTCGCAGTGCTCCATGATCATGACGCCGTTCGCGTACAGCTTCAGACCGCGCTTGTATTCCTTCGTGTTGAAGTCGAACGGCGCGTTTTTGGGAATGAACAGCAGCGCCGTATAGGAGAGCATGCCTTCGGTGTTGATGTGCAGCGTGGACGCGGGATCCTCATAGGCGTGGAATGCGTCGCGATAGAAGCGCGCGTACTCCTCCTTCGAAATCTCATTCCTGTTCTTGCGCCAGAGCGGAACCTGACTGTTCAGCGTGCGGTCTTCGACGAACGTTTCGTATTCGTCGCTGTCCTTCTTTTTGCGGCTGCGCTCGACCTGCATCCGGATCGGATAGCGGACGTAATCGCTGTACTTCTTCACGAGCGATTCCAGCCGGAACGCTTCCAGAAATTCGCCGTAGCTTTCCTCTTCGCCGTCGTCTTTCAAGGTCAGCACGATCTTCGTGCCGATCGGCTCATAGCTTGCGGGCTTTACCGTGTAGCCGTCCTCGCCTTCGGATTCCCAGACCGCCGCTTCCTCGCCTTCCTTATGCGAGTAAACCGTGACCTTCTTCGCCACCATAAACGCCGCGTAGAACCCGACGCCGAACTTGCCGATGATGTCGATATCCTCGGCGTTTTCATGCTCCGCGCGGAACGCCTGCGTACCGCTCTTTGCGATCGTGCCGAGATTTTGCTCGAGCTCGGAAGCGCTCATGCCGCAGCCGTTGTCGATGATGGAAAGCGTGCGTTCGGCCTTGTTCGGCTCGAGCCGGATTTCAAATTGCGATTTATCCACGCCGGTCTCGCCGCGCTGCATGGCGGCATAGTAACGCTTGTCGATCGCGTCGGACGCGTTGCTGATCAATTCGCGCAGAAAGATCTCGCGATGGGTATAGATCGAATGGATCATCAGATCCAGAAGCTTTTTCGATTCCGTTTTGAATTGTTTCTTGCTCATGTTCTTGCCTCGAAAAGTATTTAGCACTCTCGTCTTTCGAGTGCCAAACACATGATAGCGCGGCGCATACAAAAAAGCAAGCCCTTCCGGAAAGAGTTTGCTTGATTGTCACAATTTCATAGGCGCGTGTTCGGCGCCGCGCCCGTAGGAGGCTTCCGCTTGAGGGGAAGCTCCGCCGCGGGCTGTGACGAGGTGCCGCATCAACCGTTGATGATATACGCGGCGAGGTTCAGATATCCCGCAAAGCAGAGCCAGAGAAGGTACGGAATCTGTATGACGCCGGCCCATTTGCGGACCCGGTAAAACGCGACGGTCATCCAGATCGCAAGTCCGAGCATGCCTAAAAGCACGAAGAACGCCGCAAGCCGGAGCTTCCACGCAAAGAACAGAGGCGACCAGAGGAAGTTCAAAAAGAGCTGCGCAAGAAACGGAATCAGCGCGTCCTTCCATCCGTGCGGTTTCGCGTTCCAGACGAGCCCCGCGCCGAGACCCATCAAAAGGTACAGGATCGTCCACGCCGTGATGAACACCCAGGGCGGCGGCTGCAGCGCGGGCTGCGGCAGCGCGGCGTTTTCACGCATGCCGTCCATGGAGAGCAGGGAGGAAAGCGCGCCGACCGCGACCGGCAGCAGCGTCCAGAGAAGATACGATAAATCAATTCGCTGTTTCTTATTCATGGTAGCAGTATATGCAGGATCATTCGCTTCATACGAAAAATTATTTAAAAAACAGAACCAAAAGCGTTTTTCCCTTGTCCTATCAAGTGTGAGGTAGATAAAGGAGCAGGTTCATGACGTTTTATGATCTGATCAGAAAGAGCCTCGTGGAAGACGCAAAGAAGCACCCGTACCCCGGAAAGGGAGACGGGTTGGCTTCGCTTATTCAAAAAACGGAAGAACAGCGTAAGCAGCCGGAGGATCGGACCGGCGGCAGCGACACGGAAAACACGTCGGAATAGGCAAAATGCCGATTAGGCGTCTTGCTTAAAACGGGAAAAACGTGTATACTGGAACATACGGGGGAAAAAACATGAACGAACAAAGGGATTATGCGGTGATCGCCGCGGACGTAATCGCTGCGCAGGGGGGAGACGGCGCGGCGATGGAGCGCCTTCTTACCGACGTGCAGGACATTGTTTATTATACCTGCCTGCGCATCCTTCGCAGCGAGACGGAAGCCGAGGATGCGACGCAGGAGATTCTGCTGCGGGTTTACCGGAAGCTTCCGACGCTGAAAAAACCGGGCACGTATATCGCGTGGGTCAAGCAAATCACCGCCAACCATTGTAAATCAAAATTGTCCCAATCGAATCATGAGGTTTTTCTGTCCCCGGATGAGGACGGAAACGACCCGTTCGCCATGTTCGAGGACCTGGATGATCAGAAGATTCCGGACAAGGCTGTCGACAATGCGGAGACGCAGCGCATGATTGTGGAGCTTGTGGACGCGCTTCCGGACGAGCAGCGCATCTGCGTGATGCTGCATTATTACGATGAGATGAAAACGCGCGAAATCGCGGACGTGCTCGATATTTCCGAGGGCACGGTCAAAAGCCGGTTGAGCTATGCGCGCAAGGCGATCAAAGACGGCGTCGAACGGTATGAAAAGCAGGGTCTCAAGCTGTTCGGGCTTTCGCCGATTCCGTTCCTCGGGTACTATCTCAAAAAAGCTGCCGCATCGTCCGGCGCGCGGGTCACGGCGGGGCAGATCATGCAGACGGCGGCAAGAAGCACATCAGGCGCGGCTTCGACGGCACAAACGGCGGCGTCTGGCGCGGCAGCATCCGGCACAGCTTCGGCTGCGGGAACGGCGGCGGCCGGCATGGGCACGTTCGCCTCAATCGCCACAAAGATCGCGGCGGTCGTGCTTTCGATCGGCATGCTCGCCGGGATCGGATTCGGGGTCTATCGTTTGGTTATCAACCGCAATACCGAGCTTCCGGACGCGGAGAAAACCGATGAGCTTCCGGACGACAGGAGAATCGAAGAGATGACGGACGAAGAGATCATGACGCTTTACTGGGATCTCTTTGACAAAGCATCCGAGGCGGCGAAATCCGGCAATTACGAGGCGTTTAAAGCGCTGTATTATGACACCGACGAGAGCGTGATCCGGGATGATTTCAATGCGGACTGGAACCAATACGGAGACTATGCCATCCGGGACGGGTTCGTCGCTGCGCGGCAGGACAATTATCTCTGGGTCGTGTATACACATTATACGGTCGAGGGAACGCATCCGGATACTCATCGCAGTTCCACGGATGGAAGTCACTATCTGCATTACGAAAACGGTGCGCTGCAATATGCCTCCGGGGAAGAATCGCAGGCGGCGTTCAGGGAATTGAGCGACACTGTTGCAACGAACTTCTTTGAATCGGTCACGGCGGGATTCTCCGACGAGGTGGAAACCGCTGTCAATATCGGCAACTTTATTCACTATAACTATCTGTTTCTGAACAGCGATAAGACGTATCGGGGATCGAACGACGCGACTCTGATCGCGCTGTGGCAATGGAAGAACGGCGACGTGAAGGCGGCCGTCTGGTACGCCAACGGCACGGACACGGATATTCGTGTGAACAAGACTGCAATTACGGTTACGGACGACGAGCTCGGCAAGATCATTGATGAAGAGATCGCGCAGGATATTACGGCGCGCGCCGGGCATTCGACGGTGCGCGTGTTCACGATCCCATCCGATCGCGTGCTGACCGGCATGCAGAAGTGGACGAGCATGCAAAGCCACGTCCGAACTTCATTTGAGAATAAGATCGTCACACCCGCTCCGACGAGCGCGGCAACACCCGCTCCGACGAGCGCGGCAACACCCGCCCCGACGAGCGCGGCAACACCCGCCCCGACGCCGGATTCGACGAAACTGTACGGCACGACGATCTTTTACGGCATGACGCTTACCGTCAATCAGGACTATTCGGAAAACGGAAAGATCCGGCTGGCCTATCAAAACGGATACAAAAGCTTTGCGCTCGGCTGGGTGAACAGCGTCATCTTTACGCTGGAGACGACGGAAGGAACGTATCTGACAGAAAAAACGTATTACGTGGGCCGGATTGAAGCCGGCGAGAACAGCGCCTTCGACCTGAGCTTTGACGGGGCGCAGGGAGCTCCGCTCAGCCTGAAGGTGGAAAACATTATTCCGCTGAAAGACAACGGCCTTCCGGAAAGTACGGCAGCGTATTCCTTTACGATTGCGTTTTCGGATGCAGAGGGCGAAACGGAGCGCGCGGACGAAACCCGGTATACCGGTAAGGCGAACTATCAGGGAGCGACGTTCTCGATCGACCAGACGTTCGGGAGAGACGGGAAGGTCGTTCTGCACGTGAAAAACGACAGCAATACGATCGCGCTCGGCTGGGTTGAGGGCTCACAGCTTCAGCTTGACACCGATCAGGGCAGCTTTTATACGAAAGTTCCCAGCGGGATAACAATCCAGCCCGGCGAGGAGTCGGACCAAACCGTTTATTTCAACAACGCAAAGGGGATACCGCTTCGGCTTGCGATCAACGAACTGTACACGATTAACAGCCGTGGACTTCCGAACGAGCACACAGGCGCAACCGTAACAATTCAGCTCTCCGCGAAAGAATAATTTTTTAAAACGGTAAAACCAAACGCCCTTCAGCACCGTCTTATTCGGTGAAAAGGATAAAGGGGAGGCGGAAAACGCCTCCGGAAAGGGAGGAATCAAATGAAAAAGAGTCTTCAAAAAATGTTTGGAATGCTGCTTGCGGGCTGCTTCCTGTTTGCGGCGATCGGCTGCGGGATGGCGCCGAATTCCGGATCGACGGCTTCGACCGATTCAATCGAGATCACGGGCAGCGGAGAAGGCTACACGCAGGGAACGGAATCCGGGACGAACGTATCTGACCCGGCCGCGCCGACCGTGTCCGACGCAGAGATCATGCGGCTCTTCTGGGAGCTGGAGGATCGGTATTTTTCTGCAGTAAATGCGGGGAATTACGAAGCGTTCAAGGCTATGTATTACGATACTGATGAAAGCGTCATCCAATCGGATTTCCAAACGGATTGGAGCAAGTTTTCCGAGTATGACAAACACGATGGGTTTGTCGTCTGCGGCGAAAACGGGTATTATTTGATCGCGGATACATACTACATCGTTTCCGGCAGCTATCCGAACACGAATCGCAAATCTACGGACGGTTATTGGTTCGTTCACTATGCGGACGGAAAACTGCAGTTTGCGTTCGGTCAGGAGGCGAAAGATACGCTCGCTCCGGTGTTCAAGGCGAAGCTGGTGGAATTCTTCAATCGCGTATCTCCGGGATGCGAGGAGGAGCTCAACAGCGCTTCCAACTCCGGAGACTTCATCAACAATAATTACATGTTCTTGAACAGCGATTTTGCCTATACAGGTTCGAACGACGCGACTCTGATCTATCTGTGGCAGACGGAAAACGGCGACGTGAAGGCCGCGGTCTGGTATGCAAACGGCACGGATCAGAACATCAGTTCCGAAACGCAGATCACGATAACGGATGATTCGCTCGGCACGGTCTTTGACGTGTGGGTCGACGACACGGTTGCCACCCGTTCGCATCACAGCCAGGTCAAGGTGTTCACGATCCCCGCAAGCAGCGTCTGGACCGGAACGCAGATCTGGGGTTCGATGCACGCGAACGTGCATACGAACAACACGCCGTAAGGCTGCACGCTTTTGACGGGCATTTCCTGTTTGTTCATCCGCTTTGCGCCCGTCAAAAAGTCCTCCGCCCGACTTCCCCGTGAGCGGAGGACGCGTCGGGTTTCCGATGCCCGACTGTTCCAGAACCCGACGAAAGGATCGCCCCCGGTCCTTTCATCGGGTATTTTTATTCTGTGAAAAAGGCGTCGATGCGAGCCTCTGCGCTTTGCAGGATCGTTTCCGCGTCCGCGCCGAAAATATCCAGCCCCTCCGCGCAGAACAGGGTCGCGTCTTCGATCCCGTAAAATTCTCGCCCGAGCGCCCGCACGTAGCCGAATCCGTAATCGTGACTGCGCACCGGACCGCCGGCGGTCGCAACGTAGAAGAGCCGTTTTGCGCGGCACATCGGAACAGGCACGTCGCTGTCCGTATACCGGAAGGTCAGCCCGACCACGTTGATTTGCTCGAAATACTGTTTCAGCGCGGCGGGGAAGGAAAGATCCCAGTGCGGGGCGGCGATCACGACCGTGTCGGCGCGGACAAACTGCTTTGCGAGGTCAAACATTGGATCGGAAAAATCGCCCGCCGCGATGCACGCGTCGCGCTTTTGCAAGAAAGCTTCGTCCGTTTTCGAAAAGTTGCAGTCGATCAACCGAACCGTTTCGACCGGACCGTTCAGATGAGAGAGCACCCGCTTAAAAAGCCGTTTTGTGCGCGATTCCTTCCGTACGCACGCGTCAATGAACAGAATCATGGTTGTCTCCTTTTATGGCACTTATTTAATTATACCGTGTTTCGCGTCGAAAAGCAAGCAAGCCCGACGCCGCTTATCCGCATAAGATCCTTCGCTGCGCACATGTAAAGCCTTCCCCTTGAGGGGAAGGTGTCGCCGCAAGGCGACGGATGAGGTGTTGTTGTGCTGCCCCATAAGATCCTTCGCTGCGCACATGTAAAGCCTTCCCCTTGAGGGGAAGGTGCCGGAGTGTCAACGAAGGCGTATGATGTGTAAAGCAGCGCATGGATATCATCCGCAAAAGCTTACGCTTTTTGCGTGTCCACCTCATCAGTCAGCTGCGCTGACAGCTTCCCCTCGAAGGGGAAGCCTCTGTCTTTCGTGATATCACGGATCGTACCAAAAAACAAGAAAGCGACCCCTGAAAAGGATCGCTTTTATCGGTTCCGTTATGCTCTCGCTTTTTTCGCCTTGAGGTAGGCCAGAATGCGCTGCATCTCGTTGTAAACGATCATGTAGCCCTCGTCCACGCCCATGCCGGGCTTTGCGAGGATCTGATCGGGACGGGTCGCCATCGCGCAATGCACGCAAACCTGCGCGGAACGGTCGGTCTCGTTGCACGTGCCGCCCTGATACGCGCCGATGCCCTTTGCCTTGCAGTAGAGAACCGCTTCGATCGTGTTGTTGATGCCGCCGAGGTCCGGGGTCTTGATCTGGACCATGTGACCCGCCTTGTTGTCGGCGAAGTACTTGATGTCCTCCAGCGTGTTGCACCATTCGTCCGCAACGATCTCCACGTTGATGTGACGGTCGTCGAGCTCCTTGGTGATCGCCTTCAGAGCCAGCATCTGCTTTTCGCGGTCTTCGACGTCCATCGGGCCCTCGATACGCAGGTGGAAGGGCTTTGCCGCCTCTTCGAGCTTCGCCATGTAGTCCGCCATCGCCTTGTAGTTGTCGTTGCCGAACGCGGCGCCGATCGTGCCGTACACGTCGATGTGGAAGATGGGGTTATAGTCCTCGCTCGTTCTGAGCTGGAGAACGCGGTTTCTGAGCCAGGTGACGTACTCAAGCAGCAGTTCGCCGTGCTCGCCGAGCTTCGTCTTGACGTTGTTGATGAGCGCGTGCGGCAGGATCTGCGCGCCTTTGATGATCATCTTGTCGGAATTCGTATAGCGATCGTCGCCGGACTGCGTGAAGACGTCGAGCATCTTCTCTTCGATCTTGCAGCCGTATTCGTCCGCGACGACTTCGCACATCATGCGGCGGGTGGACTTTGCAACGGCGTCCAGAAGCGCCTGCGTGAGACCGTAGCGGATCGCGGTGTGGAGACGCTTGCCGTTCACGGTGATCGCTTCGAGATCCGCGGCTAACTTACGGAAGTTGTCCGCCTCGCGGCCGATGAGCTCGGGCTTGATGTACTTGTCGATGATCGGAATGAAATCCTTTGCAAGGAACAGCGGGTCGCGTCCGCCGCAGCCGGAGTACTGGACCGCTGCGCAGTCGCCGTAAGCGATCTGACCGTCTTCGAGCACGAGCATCACGGAGATGGATTCGCCCGGCTGACGGACGGAGGTAAAGCCTGCGGTCTTCGGCTCGCCGATGTAGGCTGCGCCGTCGGACTTTGCGCCCGCCTTGATGGCGCGCTGATCGTCAAAGTAGAAGCCGGTACGGCCTGCGGAACAGATAACGTCGATAATTTTCATGTTTTTCGCCTTTCTGTAAATGATAATATGAAAGCTCTTTTGAGCAGTTTTCCGGTTTTACACCTCATCCGGTTCGGCTTTGCCTCACCACCTTCCCCTCAAGGGGAAGGCTTTTGGTTTCGCGCGGTTCGAGGCTTCTCCTAGAGGAGAAGCTCCGCGAAGCGGTGATGAGGTGTCATGCAGCCGGATGAGATCCTTCGCTGCGCTCAGGATGACAAGTCGGGTCTTGCGCGAACGTGTCACCTCATCCGCCTCCGTTTGCACTCCGGCACCTTCCCCTCAAGGGGAAGGCTTTTGGATTACGCTTTCGGTCTGCCGACCAGACGGCCCTTGCTGATCGCGTAGACGTCGTCGATGACCATCTGGAACGTCGCGTTGCGCTTTTCGGCCTTTGCGCGCTCTTGAATCTTCGCGCGGTGATACGCCTTGATTTCCTCGGTAAACGGGAGGTTGCCCATCTCGAGGATGCGGATCGCGCCTTCGTTGTCGCGCGCGGGAAGCATCTTGCCCGCGTTGAAGCGGGAAGGCGCAAACGGGATGTCGAGTACGCCGCACATAACCGCCTTGACGCAGCCGTCCGCGATGTCGCCGTTGCCGAGCTCGAAGCACTTGTCGAGGATGCAGCGGGTCTCCATGCGGATCATTTCTTTTTCCTCTTCGAGATTCGCCGCCGTGCAGACCTGATCTGCAAGCATCGAAATAACCTGCTTCGTGCAGCGCAGACCCTGCGCGTTTGCCTCCATCGTGGGAACGCCCGCCGCTTCGTGCGGGGTTTTCACGATGACCTTGGTCGCCTTCGAAAGCGCCGCCGTCGCGCTGCCCCAGCTGATGACGCCGAACGCCTTCGCTTCGTCCTGCGGGAAGCCGCCCATCCACTGATGGAACACGGTCGTGATGCAGACGTCCTTGTGACCCGCTTTTTCGATATACTCGTTGGTGAGCTCCTCAAGCACGCGGATCGCCGCGACGTCCTGCACGAGGTTGCCGCACTGACCGTAGCCGACGGTGATGTTCTTGACGCCCTGTTCGGCGGCTAAAAGCGCTTCGATGATCGCGACCGCGTTCGAAATGCAGGCGGGAACGAGCGTGCCGGTCAAAGGACCGTACGGCTCGCGGTTGATGGAAACGCCCGCTTCCTCATAGATGCCGGTGAGACGGTCCACATACTGCCAGTCCGCGATCGTCTTTTCCATCGGGACGTTCTTTGCGTACGGAAGGTTATAGGAAATGCCGCCGCCCTCGTAGCTCGTGAAGCCGCCGGCGTACGCGATCTCGGTAAGCAGACGCGCGTCCGGCGTGCCGTGACGCACCTGAATCGGCGTGTCCAGCGCGTTGATGAGGCGTCTGCAGCCCTGCACGCCGTGGTTGACCGCCGGGAAGCCGTTCAGCATGGAGCGGCGCTCCTTCATGGATTCGCGGATGCCGTTTTCCGCTTCCTGATAGCGATTCTGACGCGTATAGCTGTCGATCGTGGTGGGCAGAAGATCCGCTTCGCCCTTGTCCTGCAGATACGTCAGAAGCTCGATCTGCGCGTCGATCAGCGCAACGCCCGCGCGCGGCTGGATCAGCGTGATGCCCTTGTTCTTGGCGTCGATGAGTTTCTTCGAAAAGACCTTGTGCTCCGGCAGCGATTTATGGAATTCGATCGCTTCTTTGAGATCGACTTCCGCGCCGGTGGGCCACTGCTTCAGAACTTCCTCGCGGATGCTCGAAAATTCGTCGTCCGGAATACGCTTATTTTGTACCGTCATCTTTTACTAACTCCTCTTTTAAAATTGTGAGCGCCGCATCGGGATAATACTGGGAAAGAAGTCCCATCGCGGCGATGATATAGCTTCGGTCCACAAGCACGGTGCATTGCTTCGGCTTTAAGGAACCCGGATCCTCCTCGTCAAAGAAACCGTAGGACGCGATCCGCCCCGTGTGTTCGGTATGGATCAGAGAACCGCCGGTGACGATGAACTGATCCACGTTCAAAAGGTTCTTGCCGGTCTGGATGAGCTGCAGTCCGCCGAGACCGAAGATCTCGGAAAGGCGACCCGCGTGCCGCGTCATCGCAACCCGAACCGCCATACTGGCAAGCGCTTCGTCGGCGCGCTGCGTTTCTTCATCGAACGGCAGCATATCCGTATGCGTCGCGAAGAGATCGACGATCTCCGAAAGACGCTCTTCGGACAGCTCCGCAATCTGCGCGGTCTTTTTGAGACCTGCCGCGTCGATGATGCCCCGGATGCTGTACCGCATGCCGATGTCGCCCTCGACCGTACGCTTGACGTACGGCTCGGGAATGCCTCTCAAAGCGGTTCTCGGATCGTCCGGCAGTCCTTCCGCGACGGAGTATACGTCCGTCGTCGCGCCGCCGACGTCCACCGCAACGAGGTCGCCGATGCCTTTTTGCGTCTCGGTGCCCTCGGCAAGGAGCTTGATCGCTTCCATGACCGCGCTCGGCGTAGGCATCATGATGCCGTTGATGAGCTCGGCGGCTTTACTGAGCCCCTTTGCGTGGATGATGCGGTTCAGGAATACCTCCCGGATCTCTTTCTGCACCGGATCGGTGTTCAGCACGTTGAACGAAGGCATGACGTTTTCGGTGATATGCACCTCGCGCCCCTCGAGGATCTTTGCGCAGGTGCGCGCCGCGTTGCGGTTGCCCGCAAGGATCACGGGATAGTCTCCGCCGATTTCGGCGATCACCTTCGCGTTGTGGATGATGGTCTCGGTGTTGCCGCCGTCCGTGCCGCCGACGAGCAGGAAGATATCGGGATTCAGCGCCCGGATCTCGTCCGCGTCGTCCTCGTTGAGTTTAAAGGAATACGTTTTCAGGACCTTTGCGCCCGCGCCTAAAGACGCGGTCTTCGCCGCTTCCGCGGTCAGCTCCGGCACAAGCCCGCTTGCGAGCATCCGGAGTCCCCCCGCCGCGCTCGAACAGGCGTAGCGCGCGCAAAAATCGAGCTTGCCCGTCTGCGCTTCGAGTTTTGAAAGCGCGTCGGCAAGCCCGTTGTTAATGTCGGTTTCAATCGTGGTATAAGAATTTGCGGTACCCAAAAGACGCGGCGCGTCAACGTCCACCGCGGTCACTTTGGTATAGGTGCTGCCGAAATCGATCAGAAGAACAGGTTTCATTGCCCGAGCTCCCGGCTCATTCTTCCACGTGCAGGTCCTGCTTCAGGTACGCAATGTCCACTTCGGGAGCGGTTCCCGGCGGGAACGAGCGATCGAAGCCCATCGCCTTGAAGCGCTTTTCGACCTCTTCAAACGGCTGTTTGCCGATGACGATGTTGCCGCCGACGTACAGCAGAATGTGTTCGAGACCCGCTTCGTCGCACTTCTCGCGAAGCCCGCGGCAGTCCAGTTCGCCCTGACCGTACAGCGACGAAACGACGATCGCGTCCGCGTTCGTTTCGATCGCGGCATTGATGAACTCCTCCTGCGAGACCATGACGCCGAGATTGACGACGTTGAAGCCTGCGTCGGTGAAAGCATGGTACAGGATCTGGTTGCCGACGGCGTGGACGTCCGCGCCGATGACGCCGATGACCAGCGTTTTCTTTTGCTTTTCCATGTTCGTCCTCACTTTTTATTCAACACTTTTGCGGCCGGTTTTCGCCCGAAAAAACGGGTGAAACCCAAAATCACGCCATTGTGTCTATACACGGGGATGATACGACGATTATCGGACAAAGTCAAGCCCGCGCGC
>JAFOTD010000035.1 GCA_017388175.1 Clostridia bacterium
GCCATCGAAGGGATCACCTCGCCGGACGGCAGAGTCCTCGGCAAGATGGGACACTCCGAACGCATCGGATCGGATCTCTACAAAAACGTCCCCGGCAGTTACGACAGCCACCTGTTTGAATCAGCGGTCCGGTATTTCCGCTGGAACTGAAGAATCCATCCACATTAAAAAGTCCCTTTTCGGGGACTTTTTTCTTTTCCGGGATGCAACAAAGGACGCCGGCTTTGCGTTCGGCATCCGAAAACGGCGGCAAAACAATCGCAAAGGGGGACGCGTATTGACCGGATATATGCAGCATTCCGGAATCGGCTTTCGAGAAGGACGACCTATATTTCAACGGAACCGATGGACTTCGCGCGGGGGCTGCTTTCGCCGGACGGAAGTATGCGTTCCGACTTTGTTTTTGTCCTTCACCTATAACGGCATTTCAAAAAGGGTCTTTTGGACAAAAAATGGGCGTTTTGAAGAATATATTATTTGAGTTTCACTTTACGTACAAATAAGTATATGGGGTGGATTAAGCCGAACGTGCATGAGCGTCTAAAGCATCCACGTGAAAGGAGCGTATGATAATGAGTTTGTTCAGCAAGAAAATCCCCAAAGCGTGTCCCAAGTGCGGCAAAGCGGACGGTTGGCATATGACGCCCGCAGAAATTCCGCAGAGCGGAGAAGCACAGACGCCGGCACAGTTCTTTATGGGCGCGCCGCTGCGCGGCACCTATGCACAGGACCTGCCAGAATCGGGCGATAAAAAACTGCATTACCGCTGCGATCACTGCGGTTATGAAAAAACTTATTAACAGAGCCGATGTGATCCAATAAAGAGGAGGAGCGTATAATGAGTTTGTTCAGCAAGAAAATTCCCAAGGCGTGTCCCAAGTGCGGCAAAGCGGACGCTGGCGCTGTCTGCCTACCGAAACACACGAGAGCTATGTGGATGCATCGGCGGCGGTAAATCCCTTTTCGCCTGCACCGATCCGCGGTACGTTCGGGCAGAATCTGACAGGGATGAAGAACAAGAGCAAAAAGCTGCGCTATCACTGTGACAACTGCGGGTACGAAAAGAGCTGCTGACCGGATTGCGCGACAGTTCGCTGGAAGCGCGGGACTGTATGTACCCCGCGGGCAGAAGCCCGCGTATATAGAAAACCGCTGCCTGAGCAAAACGTCGGCACGGGAACCGGATGTTATATAGAGGAGGTTGAAGGAAATGTTCGGATGGATGTTATTCGGGTCGCTTGTAATTCTTACGGCGTTCGTCGTGACGGGGATCATCACTTGCTTTGTGGCGAAACAGAAATCGGCTGCAGCAGACAGGGACGATACAGAAAACGTCGTCGATCTCAATGACCGCTTCAACCGCGCGCGGTATATGGAGGAAGACGGCAACTGACCGAGAGAATACAAAAAACAAGAGCCTGCCGGGGATGGCAGGCTCTTTTTCGGTTTTGGATCAGAGCATGGACGAACCGCCGGTGACGATCCAGGCGGCAAGAGACGCGACGAGCAGCGCGCCGGTATAGACGCTGCCCGTGCGGCGGTAGAAGTACGTGCAGAGCACGCTGAACACAACGACCTGCGGCACGAACAAAATGAGCAGCGACATGAACGGTCCGCCGAAGGTGGAGCCGAAGAACACGTCTGCGCCCGGTCCGATCCCGAGGAAGAACGGGATGTACTCGATCAGCACGATCAGAAGGATGCCGCCGACCATCAGGAGCGCGTTGCGCCACCAGTTCGAGAGGAAGCCTTTGATGCCCTTTTGATAGGTTGCCTTTGTGCGCATCGACGCCATGATCTTCGAGTTGTTCAGCAGGAAGAACAGGGCGAACACCGGGATATAGACGCAGAACTGACCGAGCCGCGTCCATGTGAAGGTCTTGAAGAACGGCCAGATGAACCGGAGATCGAGTTTGAAAAGCACGCCTGCAAGGAACACGACCAGATACATCATCAGAAGCATGCACAGCACGAGAACGCACGCGCGGGCGAGCAGTCCCCATGCGATCCGGTTCGGCTTTGCCTCGGAACCGAACCCCATGCCGTAGAGGCCGTCGAATGTACCCTTCTTCCTGGCGGACCGCGTGCCGATGAGCGACGTCACGACCATAATGAGGATCAGCAGCAGATACCAGCCGATAAACCCGTTGCCGACGGTCATGCGGAAGATCCCCTCGGGCAGCGGCAGCAGCGCATGACCGAGCTGCGTCATGAACGGATAGGTTGCGCCGGCAAGCAGGATCGTGATGAGCGCACCGCGCCACCACTTGCCCTTTGTCTTGACGCCCGCCTCGTCCGGCAGCGGCTGCACGAGCTTTGCGAAAAACGGAATGCCAATCAGCAACTCGAACAGCGGGATCAGCGCCGCGATCGTGCAGAGCATGGCAAGCAGAACCAGCCATTCCTTGCCCATGGCGGTCTGCGCTTCGGGCGCGGGACCTGTCAGCGCGCCGTCGAACGCCTGATCGAACCAGTCGAGCGAAACGGCAAGCCCGCGTGCGTTATGCGTCGTCAGACGGTGGTTGGTGAAAAGAAGCTCCATGCGCCGTGCGGAGCCGTCCGCAAAGTCGCCGAAGGTCTTGTCCCACGCGGCATTCTCTGCAGTCGTGCCGAGGAATGCGGTACGCAGCGGCGAACGCAGGATCGCATCGTCCACATTGCGCTTATAATCGCGGAAGTAGCTGAACTCGTCCCACTTCGCCTGCAGCAGCAGCACATTGTTGAAATGAATGCTTTCGGAATCGTAGGCGTTGTCCATAAACAGTTCGCCGCACTGCAGCACGGTCGCTTTCGGTTCGATGTCCGTGCCGGAATACGCAGCTGCGACGCTCCATCCCGCCCAGGTGCCCATCGAGTGCCCGCTGATGCCGAGCTTTGTTTTATCAACGTTCGGAAGCTCGGACAGGAACCGGTATGCCGCGACGCCGCCGCACGAGCTGTCCTTCACGCTGTTCCCCGCCTCATCCTTCGTATAATGATCGTTGAAGAAGGAAAGATTCGAGAAATTCATCAGCAACCGGTAGCGCATGGACCCGCCGACCGGGCGGAAGGTCTTGTCCGCCTCGCTGTCCAGACCGTAATTTACCTTGACCATATGATTGACATATCCGCGTTCCTTAAGCCCCGGAACACTGGCGCCGTGCCCGTATTCGTCGATCGACAACACCACGGCGCCGCGCTTCGCAAGCTCAATCGCGTATGCCGCGTTGGTTTCGTGATCGTTCTGATACCCGTGCAGCAGAAGAATGCCGGGCGCCTTTCCCCCGTCCTTCAATCCGGACGGCGTATAGAGCTTATAGAAGAGATCGCCGACCTCGGAGGGCAGATACCCCTCGGTGATCCTGATCTCTCCCTCCGCCGTCTGGATGCGGTTTGCAAAGAACAGTGCAGCGAACGCAACGCAGAGCAGCACCGCGAGCGCAGCCGCCCATTTCCCCCAGCCTTTTTTCATACACAGCCCTCCTGTTCATTTTCATATATAATAGTATACACGACTCCTGCGCAATCCGCAAGTGTGTCGAAAAAACGGCAAAAAGGAAAATCAAGACTTGCGGGAGACCGACTTGCGCGATATAATAAATCAAAATATAGTTCCACGCACAGGAAAGGAGCTTTTATGGCAACATTCATCAGCGATCCCTCCCGCACCTTCAATGAGTATCTTCTGATCCCCGGCTATTCCTCCTCGGAATGCGTTCCCGCGAACGTCAGTCTCCGCACCGCGATGGTGAAGTTCCGCCGCGGGGAGGAGTCCGCGATCTCGCTGAACATCCCTCTGGTCTCCGCGATCATGCAGGCGGTCTCCGACGACCGGATGGCGGTCGCGCTCGCCACGCAGGGCGGCGTCAGCTTCATCTACGGCTCGCAGACGGTCGAGGACGAGGCGGCGATGGTCAAGCGCGTCAAGGACTATAAGGCGGGTTTCGTGCGCAGCGATTCGAACCTCCGTCCCGATATGACGCTGGCGGACGTGATCGCGCTCAAGGAGAGCACCGGGCATTCCACGATGGCGGTCACCGACGACGGCACGCCCGAGGGCAGGCTCGTCGGCATGGTCACAAGCCGCGACTACCGCGTCTCCCGCATGGCGCCGGACACGCCGGTATTCACCTTTATGACGCCGCTCAGCAAGCTGGTCTGCGCGCCGGAGGGCACGTCGCTCAAAGAAGCGAACGACATCATCTGGGATCACAAGCTCAACACGCTCCCGATCATCAACGAAAAAGGACAGCTCTGCTACTTCGTGTTCCGCAAGGACTACGATTCGCACAAGGAGAACCGAAACGAGCTGCTCGACGAGCACAAGCGTTACGTCGTCGGCGCGGGCATCAACACGCGCGACTATGAGACCCGCGTCCCCGCGCTGATCGAGGCGGGTGCGGACGTGCTGTGCATCGACTCGTCCGAGGGCTTTTCCGAGTGGCAGGCAAGGACCCTTGCGTGGATCCGTTCCCGCTACGGCAATTCCGTGAAGGTCGGCGCGGGCAACGTGGTCGACGCGGATGGCTTCCGCTTCCTTGCGGAATCCGGCGCGGACTTTGTCAAGGTCGGCATCGGCGGCGGATCCATCTGCATCACGCGTGAAACGAAGGGCATCGGCAGAGGACAGGCGACCGCGCTGATCGACGTATGCAAGGCGCGCGACACATACTTCGAGGAAACCGGCGTTTACGTACCGGTCTGCTCCGACGGCGGCATCGTATACGACCACCACATCACGCTCGCGCTTGCGATGGGCGCGGACTTCATCATGCTCGGCAGATACTTCGCGCGGTTCGACGAAAGCCCGTCCCGCAAGGTCAATCTGAACGGCACGTATTATAAGGAATACTGGGGCGAGGGCTCGGCGCGCGCGCGCAACTGGCAGCGCTACGACCTCGGCGGCGACAAGAAGCTGAGCTTCGAGGAAGGCGTCGATTCCTACGTTCCGTACGCGGGCTCCCTGCGCGACAACGTGGCGCTGACTCTTTCAAAGGTCAAGTCCACCATGTGCAACTGCGGCGCGCTGACGATCGCCGAATTCCAGAAGAAGGCAAAGCTCACGCTGGTGTCGGCGACGAGCATCGTCGAGGGCGGCGCGCACGACGTCATCCGCAAGAACACGACCGAGCCGTTCCGCTCGTAACAGAACAGCTTAAAGGCGCACGGAAAGCCGTGCGCTTTTTCGTTGACGGAAACGCGGTCCGCGCGTATAATGAAAGCAAAGATCGAAGAAAAGAGGAAAGAAATCATGCCCTGCACAACACTGCTGGTCGGCAGAAATGCCACGAACGATCATTCCACGATGATCGCGCGCACCGACGACGGGCATTTTGACGTCAAAAAGCTCATCGTCGTCGAACCGAAGGATCAGAAGCGGACCTATACCTCCGAGATCGGACATCTCACGATCAAACTGCCCGATAATCCCATGCGTTATACCGCGTGTCCGAGCGTCGATCCGAAAAACGGAATCTGGGCGGCGACCGGCATCAACGCGGCGAACGTCGGCATGACGGCGACGGAAACGATCACCTCCAATCCGCGCGTGCTCGCCGCGGATCCGCTTGTGAAATATCAAAAGGCGAAGACGAAGAAGAAAAAGGATATTCCGGGCGGCATCGGCGAGGAGGACATCGTCGTGCTCGTGCTGCCGTACATCCGCACCGCCAGAGAGGGCGTTCTGCGGCTTGCGGCGCTTCTGGAGCAGTACGGCACCTATGAATCCAACGGCATTGCGTTCAACGACGAAAACGAGATCTGGTGGCTGGAGACGATCGGCGGGCATCACTGGATGGCAAAACGCGTGCCGGACGACGCCGCAGTCATCATGCCCAACCAGTTCGGCATGGACAGCTTTGATTTCGAAGACGCGTTCGGAAAGCAGGAGGCACATCTCTGCTCGAAGGATCTGAAAGAATTTATCGCAGCCTACCATCTCGACTGCAATCAGGGCGGTGCGTTCAATCCGCGGCTCGTCTTTGGTTCGCATTCCGATCAGGACCACGTTTACAACACGCCGCGCGCGTGGTATATGGGCAGATACCTTGCGCCGTATCAGTATCGCTGGGACGGTCCGAACGCCGATTTCACGCCCGAAAGCGACAACATTCCGTGGAGCTTTGTGCCGGACCGCAAGATCGCGGTCGAGGAGGTCAAGGAACTGCTTTCCTCGAACTACAAGGGCACGCCGTACGATCCGTACCTGAATCACGACACCGGCATGCGCGGCAAGTACCGCTCGATCGGCATCAACCGCACCGGCGTCACGTCCGTCTGTCAGATCCGTCCGGATGCGCCGGACTGCTGCAAAGGGCTTGAATGGATCTGCTTCGGCTCCACGACCTTCGACGCGTTGCTGCCGGTCTATCCGAACGTCCCGAAGATGCCGGGGTATCTTTCCGACGTCACGCTCGACGCATCGACCGAAAACTTCTACTGGGGCAGCCGGCTGATCGGCGCGCTGGCGGATCACAGCTATAACCAGTGCGTGCAGATCGTCACGCGCTACCAGAACGCGGTGATGACTGAGGGACGGAAGCTCGTGCTCGAATACGACAAAAGGATCGCGGAGACCGGCGACGCATCGCTTTGCGCCGAGGCGAACGAAAAGCTCGCGGCGATGGCAAAGGAGCAGACCGACAAGACGCTGACCGCGGTGCTGCACGAATCCAGCGTCACCATGAAGAACGGTTACAATCGCGCGGATAACTGACCGAAACAAATCGTTTAAAAAAATAATATCCTGCAGTGGATTTCAGCTGCCTTCGCCGTGTCTGATACAGCAGATCGCGCGAAGGCAGTTTCTTTGCGGAATGCCTGTCCTCGCGTATACGCTTCATACGGCGGAACAGGCTGTTCATCCATGCGTCCTTCCACACCCCGCCGTATGAACAAAGCAGGCGGACACCGCTTCCCGGTTTGTCCGCCTGCTGCTTTTTCTTCGGTTTTTCATTTTGCTTTCCGCCGTTCGGCAAAGCGGTTTTCTATTGCAAAGCCGATCCGTTCGATCAGCGTTATGCGGCCGATCTGCAGCGCGCCTTCGGTGACGACGACCGCCGCGACAATGTCCAGCACGTAATGCTGTTTCACAAAGAGAATGGAGAAGCAAACGAGGATCAGGAACGCCAGATTGAACCAGGTATACCATTTCGGAATCTTCCGGCACCCCATCGTGCCGCGCCAGCAGAGGTAGCTGATGACGACGTGCAGCGACGGACAGAGATTTGTCGGCGAATCGACCCGGTACAGGAAGCGCATCCAATCATTGAATATCCCGCTCTCCGTAATCTCGGGTCGCTGGATTGTGACCGGATACCCGAGGAAGCAGGCAAGACACGCGATCATAATGATCGAATAGACGCCGCACATCCGATACGCATGCTGTTTGCTTTCGCAGATCATCCACAGGATCGTCCCGAGCCACGACGCAAACGACAGACAATAGATCGTAATCCACGCCGGTTTCAGTTCGATCACCTCATCGAGGCGTATGGAAAGGCTGTGCGCAGGCAGATACGGCAGAATGGGACGCGTTGCGTAGAATGTGAGCAGATCGATCGTAATGAGATACGCAAAGCATATCCACACATACGGCGGGAAAATCTCGAGGAACTTCCTGCGCGTCTTGACCGGAGCGGGCCCCTGTCTGTCCAGAATGAACGCCGGTCGTTTGTTGATCGCAAAGAGCAGCAGCATCCCCAGGATCCCGCAGCAGACAAATTCACCGATGAAAACGAACAGCGCAAGAAGCCACCAGGATTCCGTCATGCCGTATGTATAGCGCAGTACAAACGGCACGATCAAGGTGTTCGCAAGAATCGGCGGGACCGGCGCAAGCCACTTGAACTTTCGCAGCGCATAGGTCAGGACCGCACCGGTCAGCGTGGCAACGGTGCCGAACACAATGTCCCAAACGGCGGCGCCGGTCAGCAGATTGGCGAGAAAACAGCCGATCGCAAGCCCCGGGATCGCCGCGCTCGTAAAGAACGGCAGGATCGTCAATGCTTCGGAAATACGGAACTGAACGGCGTTCATGCCGGACAGAGAAGCTGACCGCAATCATAAGGGATAACGATATCAAAAGTATATTGTAAACGAAGGCTGTATTGGCTGCGGACTCTGCGAGGGAACCTGTCCGGAAGTTTTCCATATGACAGATGATGGCATTGCTGCCGCCACTGAAACTGAAGTATTGTTCGTCAATCCTTATAGACAGATGCCCAATGCAGAATTATTCAAAACTTTCTTATGAGCACCCGCCTAAACGGTGGGTTTGTGTCTTCATTCGATTCGATGACGGAGCTTGTTTTTGTAGCGCTTGTAATGAGGGCTTAGCAGGTAATCGATAACTTTCTCTTTCGGGATAAAGTAGGTCGTGCGAATAATGAAGTGCTCGACTCGGTTTTCCTGCATCAGCTTGCGAGCGGTACCGTCGCCAATGCCGCCGAGCATCTTGCGAAAGAGGGGCAGCGTGACGACATCCGGATAGTCGGCAAACAGGTGTTCGTATTCGATTCGTCTCATGTGTTCAATCTCCTGTTTTGTATTTGTCAGCGGCGGAAGATTGACATGAATTGGTTGTGATTTCGACCTCCGATCATTGACCGGCGCAGCAATTTCGGAAATCGACCTCCAATCGACCTCTGTTTTTCGCGGCTTTCCCGAAAAGTGCGGAAAAGCCGCAAAGGCAGACGCAGCGGACACTTTTCCCGGCTATGCCGTAAAATGCCTGTATTTTGGGAACTTTTTCAAGTGCCGCACCGTCCGTTGAACGGTTTTTGCTTCCGTTATCTTCCGAATCGGGGCTAACACTCAAAATCCGTTGGGCTAATCACCCGTGTGGGTTCGAGTCCCACCACCGGCACCAAAACAGAACCACCCCAACGGGTGGTTCTGTTTTGGTATATGATCGGAAGGGACTCGACCGAGCGGCCGCAAAACACCGCAGTGCGGTATTTTGCAGCGAGGCGGCTTTGCGGCAGGCGCGGACGTGCAGCGCGAAGCGCAAGCGGAAGACGCCGATATCCATCGCCGCAAAGGAGTCCCACCACCGGCACCAAAACAGAACCACCCCAACGGGTGGTTCTGTTTTGGTATATGATCGGAAGGGACTCGACCGAGCGGCCGCAAAACACCGCAGTGCGGTATTTTTCAGCGAGGCGGCTTTGCGGCAGGCGCGGACGTGCAGCGCGAAGCGCAAGCGGAAGACGCCGATATCCATCGCCGCAAGGACAACCGCCGACCACCAGGCGCGACGTAAGGATCTTGTGGTTCATTCTCTGGACGAATCAGTCTAATAACTCCTCCTTTTCCATTTTCATCACAAATATACAGATATCCATTCTCTGAGATACCACGAATTAGAATTCTTGTTCCTTTTTGTATTATTACTCCTGAAAGAGAGATTCCATCTGTTTCATAAAGTGGAAGATCTCTCTGTAGCTCCCAAACAGAGTTTTGTTGCTGCCAACCAAAAGGAGCACTTACAGAATCTTCTTTTCCGTGAGAAACATGATATAGCAAACCATTAGTTGTTATGCCATATTCATGAGTTATGCTTCGATTGCTTGGGAATGAACATAAAAAAGGACGTGGGATCATCCTGATTACACATGATTCCGACGCGGCAAAGCGGGCGGAAACAACGCTTCTTCTTCAGGATGGCAGGCTTCACATAAACGAAAACGCTGCCGTTCAGCAATAAACCAACAGCCGCCGAAAGCAGGAACCGCTTCGGCGGTTTTTTGCGTTAAAAACTCATGCAGAAGCAGCGAATCATATATTTTCGGGGAGCTGTTGATTTCTATTGCAATAATCCGATGTGTTTGCTATAATGCATCCTACAAGTCGTGCGTTCCATTTTCGATATAATATTTTATGATTTGGAACAACGACTTTCGAAAGGATTCGAAAATAATCCGGCGAAATAAACGATTTGTGTGCGATTTTGCATGGCGTATCGGGGCATTTTATCGAAGCGCGGATGTTCGAACTTTGCGTTTGAAATGCCAACGAACGAACGGAAAGGGGAAGAGAAATGACGCAGGGATTGACCAGAAAACAGTTTGACCTTTTAGAAGCATACGCCTCGGCCGGCGCGCCGCTCACGCAGCGCGAGCTGAAGGATCTGACCGGCTATTCGCTCGGCACGATCAACCGGACGATGAAGGAGCTGACGGAGCCGGGATACGTCCAGAAGGGCAGAATCACGGCGGCCGGTCTCGACGCGCTCGAGCCGTACCGCGCAAAGCGCGCGATCTTTATCGCCGCGGGGTTCGGTTCACGCCTCGTTCCGATCACGTTCAATACGCCGAAGCCCCTGGTGCGCGTACACGGCAAGCGCATCATCGACAGTCTGATCGACGCGTGTATCGGGGCGGGCATCAACGAGATCTATATCGTCCGCGGGTATCTTTCCGAGCAGTTCGATCAGCTTCTGTATAAGTATCCGATGGTCCGGTTTCTGGAGAACCCGGCGTACAACGAGGCCAACAACATTTCGAGCGCGCTCGTGGCGCGGTATCTGCTGTCTAACGCATACGTATTCGAGGCGGATCTTTTGATCAGCAATCCGGCGATCATCAAGAAGTACCATTACACTTCCGATTTTCTGGCGATCAAAAAAGACCGCACGGACGACTGGTGCTTCGTCGTGAAGGACGGCGTCATCACCGAGGAGAAGGTCGGCGGACTCGACTGCTGGCAGATGGTCGGCATCTCCTACTGGAACGATGCGGACGGGCACCGGCTTTCGCAGGATATCGCGGACGTGTATGATTCGCCCGGCGGAAAGGAACGCTATTGGGAGCAGGTTCCGCTCGTGTTCCGCAAAGAGAACTACGCCGTGGAGGTACGGGAGTGCTTCGACGAGGACATCGTCGAGATCGACACGTTCCGGGAGCTGAAGGCGATCGACAAAACGTACGACGTATAAATCAATCAAAAAGGGGTAAACAATGAAAAAGAACAACAACAAACCAACGGAAGGTCAGAACGAATTAAAGCGGCAGCTGAACCCGATGAACGTGTGGGCGATCGCGTTCGGCTGTGTCATCGGCTGGGGCTCGTTCGTCAATCCGGGCAAAAAGTTTTTGCCCAATTCCGGCGTTGCGGGCACGGCGATCGCCATGTTCCTCGGCGCGCTGGTCATGATCATCATCGCGTTCAGCTATGCGTATATGGTTCCGAAGCATCCGAAAGCGGGCGGCGAATTCACGTTCACCAAGGCCTGTTTCGGCAAGACGCTCGCGTTCGTATGCGGATGGTTCCTTGTCGCGGCGTACCTCACCAACGTCCCGATGAACAGCACCGCGATCGGCCTGATCGTCGACGGACTGGACGGCGACATGAACCTTTTGAAGCACGGATATCTCTACACGATCGCAGGCAACGATATCTACGTTCTTGAAATGCTGTTTGCCATGTTCATCCTGATTCTGTTCGGCTGGCTGAACATCATCGGCGTCAAGAAGGCCGCGATCATTCAGACGATCCTGGCGTCTTTGCTCGTCATCTGCGTGGCGACGCTCGCAATCGCCGGCCTTGTCAGCGCGAAGGCAAAGGGGATTAACATGCAGCCGATCTGGGGCTTCGACAAGGCCGCCGCAAAGACGGAGACGGCGCTGATGAGCAACATCGGGCAGTACGAGCATAAGGGAACCGCGGGCATCATGAGCGCGATCCTTGCGACGTTCGCGATTGCGCCGTGGGCATACGTCGGATTCGACGCGATCCCGCAGGCGGCGGAGGAGTTCAGGTTCTCCTATAAGAAGGTCAGCTTCATCATGATTATTGCGATCGCGTTCGGCTGCTTCGTCTATACCTCCAACAACACCGTTGCGGCGGCCGCGCTTGAAAACTGGCCGGAGCGCGTCATGGCGGGCGACTGGGTCGTGCTCGTTGCGGCGGAAGAGCTTTTGGGCACGTTCGGCAAGGTGCTCGTCGGTCTCGGCGTATCCTGCGCGGTTCTGTCCGGCATCATGGGCTTCTATCTTGCTTCGAGCCGCCTGATGTATTCGATGAGCCGCGACGGATATCTGCCCGCGTGGTTCGGCAAGGTTGACAAAAAGTACGGCACGCCGAGAAACGCGATGCTCTTCTGCATCCTGATCAGCCTTTCCGGTCCGATCCTCGGCCGCGAAGCGCTCGGCTGGTTTGTTGACATGTGCGCAATCGGCGCGTCCATCGGCTATTTCTTCACCTGCGCGAGTACACTCGTGACGGCGAAGCGCGACGGCGACGCAAAGCCGTTCTTGAAGATCATGGCCGCAATCGGCGTCGTCTTCTCGATCGCGTTCATGGTGCTGCAGCTTGTTCCGATCCCGGGTCTTTCCGGCGTTCACTTCGGCACCGAGTCCTATATCATGCTGCTCGTTTGGATCGCGCTCGGCGCAGCGTTCTATTTCGTCCAGAGAAAGCACATTAAAAACAGCGAAGATTGAGCAAAGACAAAAACAAACCGGGAACCCCCTTTTCGGAAGGTTCCCGGTTTTTTTTTGAAAGGTTTCTTATTGGCCGCTGTTCACGATCGAGGCGCAGACCTCTTCGGGAATCACCGGCGAACGGATCGCTCCGGGCGGCGCGCGGACGCTTTTGCGCCGAGCGTTTCCACCGTTCCGTTGTACAGCGAAAGCAGCGTGATGCTGATGAAAACCCCGCCGATGATATCGGTGAACCAATGCGCGCCGGAAAGCAGCCGGCCGGCGACGGTCAGCCCGAGCACGACGGCGCAAACGGCCGTCAGCGCGGTCCGGATCGCGGGCATTTTGACGTACTTCGGGATCAGCGTCATCGCGCTGCCCATCACCACGCAAACGAGCATCGTATGCGATGACGGGAACGATGCTTCGGGCGCCGTTTCATCGGGAAGGATTGCCGGACGGTAGTTTACGGCGATCTTGTCGAACAGGACGTACAGGATGACCGTCACGAGATACAGCCCGGCAAGCACAAGAATTTCGCGGTCGACTTTTTTCAGACTTTTGCGTTTGATAAGCTGCCAAAGCCCCAGCAGCGCAAACAGGCCGGCCGTCAGAAGCGCGACGATCCCGAGCACGGTCGTGAGCTTATACCAGGTCGTGCTGACGCCGAACGATTCAAAGATCGCGCCGTTCAGAGAAGCGAGGCCGATGCGCGTTCCCTCCGGGCCGATCGGCTGCACGTCGACAAACCTGACGAGACAGACGAGAATCGCCGTCAGCAGCAGACCGAAGCCTGCAAGGATAAAATTTTTATTGATCTTCATGCGGGATACTTTCTCCTCTTGAAAATTCGTTGATCTCCGTCTGCAGCAGACCGAACACCCTTGCGATGACGTATCCGTCGGCGACCGCGTGGTTCATGCGAACCGACATCGGCAGCATCAGCCGGCCGTTCTCTTCGCGGTATCTGCCCCAGTTGACGATCGGCGCAAAATACAGATACCCGTCCGGCAGTTCAACGTGCAGCGCGTCATAAGAATACCACGGAATGTACGACGCGTCAAACCTGTTTTGCGCCTGCGTCGATTCGCGCACGTATTCGTGCGACTGCTTGGCGCGCGCAAGGTCTGCTTCCGCATTCCGGTAAAACACCGCGTAATCTTCGCAGTAGTCCGAATAAACGGGCGTGCAGGTTTCGGTGTCGGGGTGGAACGCGTAATGCGTCGGATGGATCACGTCGTAGCAGACGAGCGTATTCGTCTTGTAGTAATAATCCATTTTATAATCGTCGCGCGAATTCAGAACCTTCGAAAGCAGATAGAGAAAGTTCAGATAAAATTTCGTGCCCGTCCGGTCGGAAAATGCCCGAAGTTCGGTCACGTCGAGCCGCGCCGTCATGGAAACGGAGCACTTGCAGTCCTCCGTAAAGCGCCGGTACGCGTCTTTGCGATAGTATTCCTTTGGGTCGATGATACGGTACGGCATGGTTTTTCAGAATAGCTGTCCCGGGAGTTTCAATTTCTCTTTCGGCGGGAACTGCGCTTCGTATCGCGCAAAATCCTCCGGCTCGCGCTCACAGACGAAATATCCTTCCGGCGGCGCGTATTCGCCCGTAACGCCGCGGAGATACCCGGGGATCAGCTCTTTACAAAGGAAGAACGACGCGTCCGCCTCCGCGGGCAGGCCGTGATAGCGGATTTTGAACGCGCTCGCATAGGTGAACCCGCTTTTGCCGTAAAACCGAATATTCCCCTCGAAGCACACCGCGCCGCAGCCGAGCTTCGCCGCCTGTTCAAGCGAATAGTCCAGAAGCAGCTTGCCGTAGCCCTTCCGCTTATATGCGGGCGCGATGCCGATCGGTCCCATCGTCATGATCGGGATTTCGCGTCCGTCGTCCGCGGCGATTTTCGCGCGAACGAACATGTTCTGTCCGATCAGCTCGCCGTCTTTTTCCATGATGAAATCCAGCTCCTTGACAAAAGCCGGATCGTCGCGGAACCGGTGCAGCACGTAGTGCTCGAGGCACCCCGGCCGGTATACGTTCCAGAAGGATTCCCGTACAAGGTTTTCCACTGCGCGGTAATCCCGCTCCGTTTCTCTGCGAATAATGACGTTTTCCATTTTTACTCCTTTACTCTACGACGAAGTCCGTCCAGTCGATATGATTGTATTGCATGACCTCGTTCGATTGTTCCATGCCGAGCTTCTCGTAAAACGGGATCGCCTTCTCGTTTGCGACGAGATACACGGCGATATCCTTTTCGCCGCCGGCGATTTCCAGCGCGGTATGCATCAGCCGCTTTCCGATGCCCTGCCGTTCATACGCGCGATCGACGCCGAGATCGGTTAAAAAGAGCCAGTACGCAAAGTCCGTCAGCCCGAACAGCACGCCGACGACGGTTTCCGCCCCGTTTCTTGCGACGAGGCTGATCGAAGCGTTTTTGACCAGTTTTTCGATCCGGGCAAAAAAGCGCTCCTTCGGGTACTGCGAGCCGAGATCCGTGCGCTTTAAAAACGCCGCGTATTCCTCCGCGGTAAGACGCTCTTCTTTGATATCAATCCGTTCGCTCATGTCTTTCTTCGCCCTGTTAAATGATCCCGGTCCGGCTCTCAGAAATCCGAAGCAAGCTTGGCATATACGTACGTATCGCGCCAGATCGGACGGCCCGTGCCGTCCTTCTCACTGAACACGTTCTGCCGGTAATGCGCCTCGCGCGAAAAGCCCGCTTTGTCGAGCAGTTTCCACGCCGCCTCGTTGCGGGCATCGCATTGCGCAACGATCCGGTGCATACCCTGACGGAACGCCTGCTCGACGATCGCGTCGAGAGCTTCCTTCGCGTATCCCTTGCGGCGGAAGTCCTCGCGGATGGCGAACGTCGCTTCCTTTGTCAGGCAAGGGCGGCTGTCGAGAAGAACGCAGCCGATGACCTCGCCGCCTTCTTTCCGTTCGACTGCATAGTATTCCTCCGAGGCGAGCCGACGCATAAGCTGCTCTTTGCCGTCTTCGATGAGCGTCGGGAAGCCCTCGAACACGCCGTCTTTCAACTGTGTCAGAGATGCATACAGGTCATCGCAATCGGACGACACGAACGGCCTTAAGATCAGCCGCTTTGTAATGATTTCTTCCATATTGCCTCCTCAGATGTGCGCGCATTTATTAATACCATGATACCGCGCAAACACCACGCCGTCAATAGAAACGGGCTTTTCATATATATTCTTTTCCCGGCCGGAAGAGATATTGACAAATGCCACCGTATATTTATAATGATATATTAGCGATCCGAAGAGCGAGGGAGCATACCGAATCATTTTATGAAGAAAAACCGCCTTTCTCACAACCGCGCGCAAACGTCGCGCCTTCTGACCGAGGGCAAGCCGTGGAAGGTCCTCGTCTCTTTTGCGACCCCGATTTTTCTGAGCCAGCTCTTCCAGCAGCTCTATAACACGGCGGACTCGTGGATCGTCGGAAATTTCATCGGCAGCGAAGCGCTCGCGGCGGTCAACTCGCTCGGCAGTCTCATCTATCTGCTGATCAGCTTTTTCGTCGGCGCGTCGATGGGCGCGGGCGTCGTGATTTCGCGCTATTTCGGCATGGGCGACCTCGATCGCGTTTCGCGCGCGGTGCACACCAACGTGGTGTTCTCGTTCATATGCGGCGTCGCGCTGTCGGTCTTCGGCGTGCTGATGACCCCGCAGATCCTGATCTGGATGGACGTGCCGGACAACGTCATGCCCATGGCGGCGGAGTATCTGCGCTGTTATTTCTTCGGCGCAATCTCGGTGGTCATGTATAACGCCCTGAAAGGCGTCATGAACGCCGTGGGCGACAGCCGCCGTCCGCTGTATTATCTGATCGTTTCCTCGCTTTTGAACGTGTTCCTCGACTGGCTGTTCGTCGGCGCGCTGGGGCTCGGCGTCGCGTGGGCGGCGATCGCGACCGTAATCTCGCAGACGGTCAGTGCGCTGCTGTGCCTTTATCAGCTCACCCGGCCGGGAACCGTCTATTGCCTTTCGTGGAAAAAACTCCGCATCGACGGGGAGAGCCTCAAGCAGATCGTCCGGTACGGCGTTCCGACCGGCATTCAGAACTCCGTGATCGGGTTTGCAAACGTGCTGGTGCAGCGGAATATCAACAGCTTCGGCGACAGCGCGATGGCGGCGTGCGGCGCGTATTCGCGCATCGAAGGCTTCGTCTTTCTGCCGATCATGAGCTTCTCGATGGCGCTGACCAGCTTTATCGGGCAGAACCTCGGCGCGAAGGAGTACGACCGCGCGAAACAGGGCGCAAGATTCGGCATTCTGACGTCGGTTGCGCTTGCCGAGCTGGTCGGGATTATCGTGTTCTTCTTCGGGAATTTCTTCATCTCTCTGTTCATCAAGGCCAATCCGCCGGAGAACGTGCTTAAGTTCTTTTCGGACCTTTCGGAAAAATTCCCCGGGATTCCGTTCTTCTCCTTGCTTGCGCAGGACAATACCGAGGCCAAGGTCGCCGAAATCATCGCGATCGGCGCAACGCAGTTCCGCGTGGAATCGCTCTTCTATTTCCTGCTCGCGTTCTCGCATTGCATTGCCGGCATTTGCCGCGGCGCGGGCAAGGCGGTCGTGCCGATGGTGATCATGCTCTCCGTCTGGTGCGTGATCCGTATCATCTACATCACCGTCGCGATGAGCATCCGCCACGAGATCATCCTGCTCTTTGCGGCATATCCGCTGACGTGGTTCATCAGCTCGGTCATCTATTTTATCTATTATAAGAAGTCCAACTGGGTTCACGGATTCGACAATGAATAAAACAACCTCCGGAAACTGCTTCCGGAGGTTTTTGATTGAGGCGGAATCCTTATTCCGCAGCCATGCGGTAGATCACTTCCATGTCGGCTTCCCGCAGAACCATGGCGCTGCCGATTTTGCCGCCGACGGCAATCGCGCAGTTTTTCGCAAGCAGCCGGAATTCATCTTCCGCGGGCGAAACGCCGAGCTCCCTGAGATTCGTCGGCATGCCGATGGAACGGAAGAACGCCGCCATCGCGTTGATGCCTCTTAACGCGGTCTCTTCGTCCGTCGCGCCGGGTTCGACCTGCATGACGTTTACCGCAAACCGCACGAAGCGGGGGAGACAGTTGCGCATCACGTACTTTGCCCAACTCGGCCAGACGGCGGTCAGCCCCGCGCCGTGCGTCACGTCGTACAGCGCGCCGAGCTCGTGTTCGAGCCGGTGGCACGCCCAGTCGCCCGCGTCGTTGCCGCAGCCGGTGAGACCGTTGTGCGAAAGCGAACCCGCCCACATGATCTCCGCGCGTGCCTTGTAGTTTTCGGGATCGTCGCGCAAAACGAGCGCGTACTGCATCACGGTCCTGAGAAGCCCTTCCGCGAGCGCGTCGGTGATCTCCATCCGGTTGCCGTTCACAAAGTACCGCTCCATCGTGTGCATCAGAATGTCCGAGCAGCCGGCGGCGGTCTGGTATGCGGGAAGCGTTTCTGTGAGCGCCGGATTCATCAGCGCGAATTTCGGGCGGCACAGATCGCTGTTCACGCCGCGTTTTTTATCTTCATAGGAAATGACGCTGCTGTCGCTCATCTCGCTGCCGGACGCGGAAAGCGTCAGCACCACGCCGAGCGGGAAGCACGCCTTCGGCGCGCGGGTATGCTCGTAGAGCTCTTTCACGTCGTGCTCCGGCTCCGCAAGCGCGTAGGCGATCGCCTTTGCCGAGTCGATGACGCTGCCGCCGCCGACGGCGAGCAGAAAGTCGACGCCGTTTTCTTTCGCAAGCGCAACGCCCTCATAGACCTTTTCGAGCCGCGGGTTCGGCACCACGCCGCCGAGCGCGGCGTACGGGATGTTTTCCGCCTCGAGCGAGGCTTTGACGCGGTCTAATAGTCCCGAGCGCACGGCGCTGTTTCCGCCGTAATGAAGCAGCACGCGCGTGCCGCCGAACGCTTTGACCATCGCGCCGGCTTTGTTTTCGACGTCATGTCCGAACACGACCTTCGTGGGGGTATACAGGGTAAAATCTCCGTTCATAAGTGCCTCCTGTTATTAAAAAGATTGGATGACCGATGCGTTGAGCGCATGGATCGCGGCGATCGCGAGCGCGACCGTCGCCTCATAGTCGTCTGCCGCCGCGATGCAGGCAGGGGTGTGAATATACCGCACGGGCACGCCGAGCACGATCGCGGGCGCACCCGAAAGCCGGGTTTGAATGATCGCCGCATCGTTGCCGCCGCCCTCGCGCACCGCAGCCTGCGCGGGGATATTCCGCTGTTCCGCAAGATCGAGTGCAAATCGAACGAACCGGGGATTGCATATGACCGAGTTGTCCATAAAGCGGATCATCGGGCCGTTCTTGAGCTTCGTCTGCATGGCGTACGGCTCGCCGAAGGTGTCGTCCGCGGGACAGCCCTCGAACACAAGCGCCGCGTCGGGACGGATGCGGTTTACCGTGACCATGCAGCCGCGTTCGCCGACCTCCTCCTGCGCCGATAAAGCGCCGACGACGTCGATCGCGAGATCCTCGTCCGCGATGCGCCGCATAACCTCAATGAGCGCGGCGCAGCCGATGCGGCAGTCGAACGCTTTTCCGAAAAACAGACCTTTTTCGGCGTCGTACCGGAACGGCGTGTCCGGCACGACCGGTTCGCCGATGCGGACGCCGAAGACGGCTTCCGCTTCCGCTGCGCTCGTTGCGCCGACGTCGACGGCAAGCTCGCGAATCTCGGGCGCGCCGGCACGCTCCTTTTCCGCCGCGCTCATGAAATGCGGCGGCTTTGCCGCGATCACGCCGGGGATCCAGCTTCCGTCGCGGACGCGGACCGACACGGCCGCCCCCGGCAGCGTTGCGCGGTTCCATCCGCCGAGCTGCACGACGCGAAGCGTCCCGGAGGGCCGGATCGAGTGCACCATAAAGCCCACTTCGTCGCTGTGCGCGTCGAGCATCAGCACCGGCTTATTGCCGGTATTCCGCTTCCGGTACAGATAGAGGTTTCGAAGATGATCCTCCTCGACGTCACAAACGTCCTTCAAAGCCTCGCGTGCGGCACGCACCGTTTCGTCCTCAAACCCGCTCGGCGCGTTCGCCTCGCACAGCGCGCGAATGAGATTGATTTCCCGCTCCGTCATACGATTCCTCCGTTCCGCGTTTCGATAGAAACAGTATAACACAGCACGGTCTGCCCGTAAAGCGCAGAAAGATGATTGTCAAGTCGTTTTTTCTATGATATACTAAATCAAAATATCTGCAAATATCGGATAGATTCGGGGGAAAACGCATGATTAAAATCAAAGAAGCCCGGAGCAAAAAAGAGCAGCGCGCGTTCATCAAATTCCCGCTGGAGCTGTACAAGGGAAACGAATACTTCGTTCCGATGCTGTATTCCGGCGAGTTTTCGATCTTCGATCCCGAAGCGCCGTTCAACAAGGTCTGCGACAACATCTGCTTCCTTGCGTACGAGGGGGAAAGGGTCGTCGGGCGCATTCAGGGCATCATCCAGCGCGAGGCGAACGAGAAGTGGGGGCAGAAGCGTGTGCGCTTCACGCGATTCGACGCGATCGACGACGAGGCTGTCTCGTCCGCGCTGTTCAAAGCGGTGGAGGATTGGGCCAAAAAGAAGGGCATGGAAGAGTTCGTGGGACCGCTGGGCTATTCCGATCTCGAGCGCGAGGGGCTTCTCATCGAGGGCTTCGATCAGGTGCAGACGTTCGAGGAGCAGTATAATTTCCCGTACTATCAAAAGCTGATCGAAGCGTACGGATTCGATAAGGACGTCGACTGGATCGAGTATCAGCTTTACGCGCCGGAAAAGAGCGGTGACCGGCTGATCGAGCTCAGCAAAAAGATGCTCGAACGCTACGGGCTCCGAGTCTATGTTGCGAAGTCGATCAAGGAGCTTATCGACAAGCACATCGACGGCCTGTTTGAAATCATCGAAAAGGCGTATTCGCGTCTGTACGGCACGATGCCGTTAAACGATGAGATCGTCAAAAACTACGTCAAGGATTTCAAGCTGATCGTGCGGCCGCAGGACGTTCCGATGATCTTCGACAAAAACGACCGTATGATCGGGTTCGCGCTGATGTTCCCGTCGATTTCGGAGGCGGTGCGCCGCTCGAACGGGCACGTCACGCCCGCGTTTCTCGCGCGCTTTTTACGCGATAAAAAGAACCCGAAGATTCTCGATCTCGGGCTCATTGGCATTCTGCCCGAGTATGAATCGCGCGGGATCCCGACGATCCTGATCGGAGAGCTCATCAATCAGCTCCGCGAGGGCAGGCTGCATCATCTCGAGACGAACCTCATGCTCGAAAACAACCACAACATCCAGAATCTCATGAAGCATTTCGACAAGAAGCAGAACAAGCGCAGACGCTGCTTCAAAAAAACGATCTGAACACGGAGACGTATGAACTATACAAACTGCAAACGCATCGACGGAACGATCTTTGAAGCGCTGGTGAAAAGCGGCGCGGGCAACCTCAAGCGGAATATCCGCGAGATCAACGATTTGAACGTGTTTCCGATCCCGGACGGCGACACCGGCGACAACATGTACCGCACGATCGCGGGCGGGCTTCGGGAAATGGAAAAGGAGCCGGACGCGGCGCTCGGCAAAAAGGCCAAAGCGCTTGCGGCAGGCATGCTGCTGTCCGCGCGCGGCAATTCGGGCGTGATTCTTTCGCAGCTCTTTTCCGGCATGTCGAACGGGCTCGAGGGGTTAAGGGAAGCCTCGGTTGCCGAGATCGGACACGCCTTTTCCGAGGGCGTCAGGCGCGCGTATGAAACGGTCGTCACGCCGGTCGAGGGAACGATCCTGACCGTTGCGCGAGAGGCCGCGGACGGCGTTTCCCCGTCGGTCGACGAACAGACGACGTTCGGAGAGTTCTCCGAACGCTACCTCGCCCTGATGAAGGATTCGCTTGCGAATACGCCGGAGCTTCTGGACGTTTTGAAGGAGGCGGGCGTGGTGGATTCCGGCGGCGCTGGGCTCTATCGCATTGCGGAGGGCGTTTCCGATGCGCTGCGCGGCAGCACGGTCGAGACGGACGAATCCGAAGCGCCGTCCGCGGCCGAGGGTCCGGATCTTTCGCTGTTCGACGAGAACAGCGTGCTCGAATTCGGCTATTGCACCGAGTTTCTCCTGCGGCTGACGCGCAGCAAAACGGACGTCGACGCGTTCGAAGTGCAAACGGTGATCGACTATCTTTCGACCATCGGCGAATCCATCGTCGCGTTCAAAAACGGCTCGATCGTCAAGGTGCACGTGCACACGATGGAGCCGCATAAGGCGCTCGCGTTCTGTCAGCAGTTCGGCGAATTTTTAACGGTCAAGATCGAAAACATGATGCTCCAGCACAACGAGCACGAGCGCGGCAGGCAGGAAGCGCTGCCCGAGGTGAAGCGCGCAAGGATGAAGTACGCAAGCTGCGTCGTCGCAAGCGGGCAGGGCGTGAAGGACGTGTTCACCGAGATGGGCGCGGACCGCATCATCGAGGGCGGACAGGGCAGAAACCCCGCGATCAACGATTTCATCGAGGCGTTCGACAAAATGAACGCGGACCACATTTTCGTCTTCCCGAACAATTCGAACATTCTCATGGCGGCGCAGCAGGCGGCGAAGCTTTACGGCGCGTCGGAGGTGCATGTCGTTCCTTCGAAGAACGTCGGACAGGCGTACGCGGCGCTCGCGATGCTCGATTACAGCTTCGATTCCGCCGAAGAGGTCTTAAAGAACTTCGTCGAAAACATGGAATACGTCGAGACCGGCATGGTCACCCGTGCGATCCGCGACGTGGACTATAAGGACCTTTCGGTGAAAAACAACGATTTCATCGGCTTTACGAACAAGAAGGTGCTTTCGGCGTCGCAGGACAAGACCGAAGCGCTGTACGGGCTTTGCGAACAGCTCGCCATCGGCGAAAAGAGCATCGCAACGGTCATCTTCGGGGAAGGCGCGTCAAAGACGGATCGCGACGGCGTTCGGCGGATGTTTGCGGAACGCTTTCCGGACAAAGAATACTACGAGATCGACGGCGAACAGGAAATCTATGACTTTATCGTCATATTGGAATAAGGAGGCACCATGAAATCATTTGCAATCGTTGCGGACTCGAGCTGCAACCTGACGAGCGAGCAGGCAAAAACGTACGGCATCGACGCGATCGTTCCGATGCATTTTTATCTCAACGAAACCGAATACGAAGCGAGCGGCGACTGGAAGTCGATCGGCGCGAAGGAATACTACGACGCGATCCGTTCCGGCGCGCGCGTACGTTCCTCGCAGGTAACTTCGCAGTGCTATGAAGAGACCTTCCGCGGCTTTCTGAACGACGGCCGCGACGTGCTCTCGCTTTCGTGCACCGGCGCGCTTTCGGCGTCGGTCAAGGAAAGCATCGTCGCAAGAGAACGCCTTCTGAAGGAATTCCCGAACGCAGCGGTCAAGTGCATCGACAGCCAGAACTGCATGTACTCGCTTGCGATGATGCTGATCGAAGCGGCAAAGATGCGCGACGCGGGCAAGACGATCGACGAGGTCGAGGCATGGATCACGAGCGAGCGGCAGAACTTCAACGAGGTCGGCACCGTCGATAAACTGACGTACCTCAGAAACGCCGGCCGCGTCAGCGCAAGCGCGGCGTTCTTCGGCGGCGTGTTCAGCGTCAAGCCGATCGTCGTCTACGACGAGGAGGGTCATAACGTCGCGATCGAAAAGGTCCGCGGCCGTCAGGGCTCGCTGGATCGTGTCGCGGAATACGTCAAAAAGTACGCAAACGTCGATAAAAACCGCAACATCTGCATCGCGCACGCGGACTGCGAAGCCGACGCAAAGGCGCTCGGCGAAAAGATCAAAGCCATGTATCCCGATAAAGACCTGCTGTTCCATTACGGCTTCGTCGAGCCGGGCGTGGGCTCGGCGGTCGGCCCCGGCACGCTGATCCTCGGCTTCTACGGCGATCCGGCCATTCGGCATCTGAATAAGTAACACGAACCGCATGAACAGAGAACCGCTGCGTTTTTGCAGCGGTTCTTTTCTGTTGCGGCATCGGACGTGACGGCGTCCGTCACCGCCGGTCCCCGGATTTTGAAAAAATTGTGACAGGAAAGCAAACTCCTTCGCGAAGGTATTGCAAATCGCATAAACTGTGCTATGATTAGTTTAGCACTCGAAGGTTGAGAGTGCTAAAAAGGACATGAACGGCGAATGCCGTACAGATAGGAGGCGACGCATATGAATGCAAACCGATTCACTCAAAAATCTTTGGAAGCGATCCAGAGCGCGCAGCAATTCGCGGATGCGAACCGAAACACGGAGGTCACGCAGACGCATCTTCTGAAAGCGCTGATCGACGAGAGCGAGGACCTGAACGCGCAGCTTTTATCCTCGATGCAGATCGATGTTCCGGCTTTGCGAAGCGCGGTCGACCGCGCGGTCGGAGCGCTTGCGACTTACACCGGAGACGGACAGCAAGCCGGGGCGACGGCGGGGATTTCCCGCGCGATTGCGGAGGCGGACGCGCAGGCAAAGCGTATGGGCGACGCGTACGTCTCGGTCGAGCATCTGATGCTGGGGCTGCTCGAAAAGCCGGATGACACGCTGAAAAAGTTGTTTCGCGAATTCCATATCACAAAGGACGCGTATCTTGCCGCGCTGAAGGCGGTGCGCGGAAACAGGCAGGTCAACACGGATAACCCCGAAGGCACCTATGACGTGCTGAAAAAGTACGGACAGGATCTCGTGGAGCTTGCAAGGGCGCATAAGCTGGACCCGGTCATCGGCCGCGACAACGAGATCCGCAGCATCATCCGCATCCTCTCGCGCAAGACGAAGAATAACCCCTGCCTGATTGGCGAGCCGGGCGTGGGCAAGACGGCGATCGCGGAGGGACTGGCGCTTCGGATTGTGCGCGGCGACGTGCCCGACAACCTGAAGGACAGAAGCATCTTTTCGCTTGACATGGGCGCGCTGGTCGCTGGCGCAAAGTACCGCGGCGAGTTTGAGGAGCGTTTGAAGGCGGTTCTCGAGGAGATCCGGAAGAGCGACGGCAAGATCATCCTGTTCATCGACGAGCTGCACACGATCGTCGGCGCGGGCAAGACCGAGGGCGCGATGGACGCGGGCAATCTATTAAAGCCGATGCTCGCGCGCGGCGAGCTGCACTGCATCGGCGCGACGACGCTCGACGAGTACCGCAAGTACATCGAAAAGGACGCGGCTTTGGAGCGCAGGTTCCAGCCGGTCATGGTCGAGGAGCCGAGCGTGGAGGACACGATTTCGATCCTCCGCGGGCTTGAGGAGCGCTACGAGGTCTTCCACGGCGTAAAGATTCACGACGCCGCGCTGATCGCGGCGGCAAAGCTTTCCGACCGCTACATTTCCGACCGTTTCCTTCCCGACAAGGCGATCGACCTTGTGGACGAGGCATGCGCGCTCATCAAGACCGAAATGAACTCGATGCCGAGCGAGATGGACGAAAAGATGCGCCGCATTATGCAGCTCGAGATCGAAGAAACTTCCCTGAAGCAGGACGACGATCCGAAATCGAAAGCGCATCTTGCGGAGATTCAGAAGCAGCTTTCCGAACAGCGCGACGAATTCAACGCCATGAAGGCGAAATGGGAAGCCGAAAAGGCGGAGATCAGCAAGGTGCAGGCGCTTCGCGAACAGATCGAGACCGTCAGCAACGAGATCACCGCGGCAGAGAACGCCTATGATCTCAATAAGGCGGCGGAGCTGAAATACGGCAGACTCCCGCAGCTGCAAAAAGAGCTCGCGGAAGCGGAAGCGAAGAACGCCGCGCGTGAAAACACGCTGCTGCGCGATCACGTTACCGAGGAGGAGATCGCCCAGATCGTCGCAAGATGGACCGGCATTCCGGTATCCAAGCTGCTCGAAAGCGAGCGCAAAAAGCTTTTGCACCTCGATGAAGTTCTGCACCGTCGCATCGTCGGGCAGGACGACGCGGTACAAAGGGTATGCGACGCGATCCTTCGTTCGCGGGCAGGCATTCAGAACCCGAACCGGCCGATCGGCTCGTTCCTGTTCCTCGGTCCCACCGGTGTGGGCAAGACGGAACTGTGCAAGGCGCTTGCCGAAGCGCTGTTTGACAGCGAACGCAACATGGTGCGTATCGATATGAGCGAATACATGGAGCAGTACTCCGTGGCGCGGCTGATCGGCGCACCTCCGGGATACGTGGGCTACGACGAAGGCGGGCAGCTGACCGAAGCCGTTCGCAGAAAGCCGTACGCAGTCGTACTGTTCGATGAAGTCGAAAAAGCGCATCCGGACGTGCTGAACGTGCTTTTGCAGGTGCTGGACGACGGACGCATCACCGACGGGCAGGGACGCACGGTCGATTTCAAAAATACGATCATCATCCTGACCTCGAACATCGGCTCGGACACGCTGCTCGAAGGCATGGACGCCGACGGGCATCTGCGTCCCGGCGTGGAGGACTGGGTGCGCAACGAACTCAAGACGCACTTCCGTCCGGAATTCATCAACCGTCTCGATGAGATCGCGTTCTTTAAGCCGCTGACCGGCGAGAACCTCAAGAACATCGTCGAACTGCTGTTCAAGGATCTTGAAAAGCGGCTCGAATCGAGAAACTACCGTCTCACAGTCACGGACGCGGCAAAGGCGTACATCGTCGAAAACGGCAGCGATCCGCAGTTCGGCGCGCGGCCTTTGAAGCGGTTCATCCAGTCGCACGCGGAATCGCTCCTTGCGCGGTACATTATCCGCGAATCCCCCGCCGAGGGAACGGTTTTGACGCTCGACGCGAACGAGAACGGTCTTACCGTGCGGTAACGGATAAGGGGCTCTTCAAAGCCCCTTTTTACGTTCCGTATATTTCTTGCGGTGCATTGACAGCGCCGGAAAAAGTATTTATAATGTTAAAAAACAGAATAAACGCAGGCGGTGCCGCTGTAATCTCAGCGGGTAAAAGGGAAACAGGTGAGAAACCTGTGCGATCTCGTCACCGTAAGCGGGTTGACGCTGTCAGGCATTCGCAGCCACTGAGCAATCGGGAAGGCGGCGGCGTCGGAAACCGCGAGCCGGGAAACCTGCCGTTTGCGAGGTACGGGAAAAGCAATTTTCCGGGTCACGAGGGATTGATTGTACCGCGGCTCCCTAAGGGGGGCGCATTTTGTACGCAGTCTCTTTGCCGAAAGGCAGGGGGCTTTTTTCGTGCCGCTGAAGTTGCGGTGTAAATGCATCACATACATCGGGGAACGGGAAACCGTTCCGGATTACAAGGAGGGAAAAAAACATGAAAAAGACGATTGCTTGGCTGCTGGTCATGGCAATGACGCTGGTGCTGTTTGCGGCTTGCGCGAACAATGCACAGCAAACGACCGATCCGACGCCCGCGCCGGAAGGTGAACAGGGTAACGAGCAGGGCAGCGAGCCCGATGCGGACGCCGACAAGGCGGCGGCGGATAAGGTTGCCGCGCTGATCGACGCGATCTACGTGCAGGAGCGCAACGAGAACACCGATGCGCAGTGTGCGGAAGCGAAGGCGGCGTGGGATGCGCTCACCGACGCGCAGAAGGAGCTCGTGGAGGGTGAATTTGCAGATCCCGATTACTTCGGCAGAGACACCGGCGACGCAACGAAGGACGATCCGAGAAACGCGGATGAGATCGGCGAGAAGGAACTGCTGGTCGTCAGCTTCGGCACCTCGTTCAACGACAGCCGCGCGGAGGACATCGGCGGCATCGAAGCCGCGCTCGAAAAGGCGTATCCCGATTGGGCGGTGCGCAGAGCGTTTACCGCGCAGATCATCATCAACCACGTGCAGGCGCGTGACGGAGAGTTCATCGACAACATGGATCAGGCGCTGGAGCGCGCAGTTGCAAACGGCGTGAAGATTCTCGTTGTGCAGCCGACGCATCTGATGCACGGCGCGGAATACGACGAGCTTCGCGAAGCGGTCGCAAAGTATGAGGGCAAGATTGAGAAGATCGTCGTTGCGGAGCCGCTCCTCGGCGAAGTCGGCGCGGACGCGACGGTTACGAACAACGATAAGGAACGTGTTGCAAAGGCGGCCGTGGAAGACGCTTTCATCGGCAAGGGCTATGAGACTCTCGATGCGGCGGACGCGGACGGCGTTGCGTTTGTGTTCATGGGTCACGGCACCGCGCACAAGGCGAAGGTGACCTACTCCCAGATGCAGACGATGATGAAGGATCTCGGCTACAAGAACGTGTTCATCGGCACCGTTGAGGGCGAGCCGGAGGAGACCGCGTGCGAGAACATCATCAACGCGGTTCATGAAGCGGGCTACACCAAGGTCGTTCTGCAGCCGCTGATGGTCGTCGCGGGCGATCACGCGAACAACGACATGGCGGACATGGAAGATCCGGAATCCTGGTTCTCCATGTTCGACGCAAGCGGATTCTTTGATTCCGTCGAGTGCTCCATCAACGGTCTCGGCAGAATCCCGGCGGTTCAGAAGATCTACGTAGAGCACACCGGCGAAGCGATCAAGACCGTTACGGAATAATCCGATCCAGAAGGAAACGATGCTATGAAACGAATCATTGCGTTGATTCTCGGCGTTCTGACGCTTGCGGTGTGCTTTGCGTGCGCGGCAGATACGCCTTCCGCCGAGCCGGAAACGACGGGCGCGCAGACGGTTGAGACGGAAACGACGGACGCGCAGACTGCGGAGCCGGAAACGACAGACGCGCAGATTGCCGAGCCGGAATCGAAAATCGACCTGCCTGACGGAACCTATACGGCTGAGTTCCATACGGACAGCAGCATGTTCCATGTGAACGAGGCGAACAAGGGCATGGGCATTCTGACCGTGAAGGACGGCAAGGCGACCATCCACGTCAGCCTCGTCGGAAAGTCGATTCTGAACCTGTTCCCGGGTCTTGCGGAAGACGCGCAGAAGGAAGGCGCGGTTCTGTTGGAGCCGACGGTCGACGTCGTCACCTATGAGGACGGCGAAACCGAAGAGGTCTACGGCTTCGACGTTCCCGTTCCTGCGATCGGCGAGGAATTCGATCTTGCTCTGATCGGAAAGAAGGGCACGTGGTACGACCATAAGGTCAGCGTGCAGAACCCGCTTCCGCAAGAATAAAAGCGCCCGTTCCCGAAAAAGGCGTCTTGCCCCGGGAACGCGGGCATGATACAATCATATACAGGGACGATTACGGCGGCACGGCAGGCCCCAAAAGCAGTGCCGCGCCGCCGTTTTCATGACGGAAAGGAAAGGAATATGAAAAAAGTTTTTGTTTGGCTGCTTCTGGCGATGCTGCTGGTCTCCTCGCTTGCGTGCAAGGCGCAGCCCGCGGAAGAACCGAAGTCCGAAGCGCCCGCGATCGCGGACGGGACCTATCGCGTGGAGGTCACGCTGACGGGCGGAACGGGCAAGGCGAAGATCGAATCGCCCGCCGCTCTTACGGTTGCGAACGGAAAAATTACGCTGACGGTCAAATGGAGCAGCGATAAGTACGACTACATGCTCGTCGACGGCGAGAAGTTTACGCCGGAATACGTTGACGGACACTCCGTTTTTGAGATCCCGGTCGCTTCGCTTGAAACGCCGCTTTCTGTGGTCGCGGACACGACGGCGATGAGCGCGCCGCACGAGATTGAATACGCGATCGCGTTTGACGCTGCGACGCTTGCGCCTGCGTCATGAACCGAATCGAAACACGCATCGGCGCGCTGATCCTCTGCGCGCTGCTTTGCGTTCTTTGCGGCTGTTCAAAGGGACGAACGACGGAGACGGAACGCCCGGAGGGACCGGCGTGGTCGTCGCTGGAAAAGACCGGTGAAACGCGGGTCCGTTATGCGACGGAGTTTTCGATCGAGCAGTACACGGACGGCTACGAGCTTATTACGATCCCGGCGACCGGACGGTTTTTGCTCGTACCCGAGGGCTTTGGCGCACCGACCGGGCTTCCGGAGGACGTTGCGGTGCTCTACCGGCCGGTCGGCAGGATCTATCTTGCGGCGACGAGCGCAATGGACTTCTTCCGCGCGCTGGACGGCATCGGGAGCGTACGTCTTTCCGGCACGCGTGAGAGCGGATGGGCGATCGAGGAAGCGCGCGAGGCGATGGCAAGAGGCGATATGCTGTACGGCGGAAAGTACAGCGCGCCGGATTATGAGACCATTCTGATCGAGCGCTGCGATCTCGCGATCGAATCCACGATGATCTATCACTCGCCGGCGATCAGCGAAAAGCTTGAGGGGTACGGCATCCCCGTGCTGATCGAGCGTTCGAGCTACGAACAGGACCCGCTCGGACGCATGGAGTGGATCAAAGTCTACGGCGCGCTGCTCGGAAAGGAAGCCGAAGCAGAGGCGCTGTTTGACGCGGAGGTCGCGTCGGTCGAAGCGATCGGCAGCATGCCGAAGACCGGAAAAACCGTCGCGTATTTCTACATCACCGGCTCCGGCAGCGTGAGCGTGAGAAAGAGCGGCGATTATATCGTGAAAATGATCGAAACGGCGGGCGGCGAATACGTCTTTTCCGATCTGGACAGCGGCAACGCGCTGTCCACCGTAGAACTTTCGATGGAAAGCTTTTATTTCGGCGCAAAGGACGCGGACGTGCTGATCTACAACAGCTCGATCGACGGCGAAATCTTCACGATGCAGGAGCTGCTCGACAAAAGCCCCGTCTTCAAGGACTTCAAGGCGGTCAAAAACGGCGACGTCTGGTGCACGGGCAAGAATCTGTTTCAGGAACCGATGGGACTCGGCAAGCTCATCGGCGATTTCTACCGGGTGCTGTCGGGCGAAGGAACCGACGAACTCGTCTATCTGCACAAACTGACGTAACGGAGGAGAACGAACATGCGGCAGCGGCTTTCGCAATGGAAAAACGGCATTCTTCGCGCATGCCGCGCGATCGGGCGCGCCAGGCTTCCGATCGGCTTTGCGATCCTCGGCGCGGCGCTCGTTGGTTTTGCATTTTGGAATATCGCCGCGGGCAGCGGTTCGATGTCGCTTGCCGATGTCTTTGACGGGCTTCTCTATACGGACAGTCCCTTCCGAACGGTCGTGATGGACGCGCGGCTCGTGCGGATCCTTTCCGCCATTCTTTTGGGCGGCGCTTTGGCGCTGTCCGGCTTTCTGCTGCAGACGTTTTTTTCAAACCCGATCGCGGGACCGTTCATCCTCGGCATCTCGTCCGGCGCAAAGCTCTTGATGACCGTCGCGCTGATCGCTTTCCTGAGCCGTGGAATCCGTCTCAGCTCGAACGTGCTGGTGCTCGCGTCGTTTCTCGGCGCGATGCTCTCGATGGGATTCGTGCTTGCGATCTCCTATAAGGTCAAGCGCATGTCGATGCTGGTCGTCTGCGGCGTCATGATCGGCTATATCTGCTCGGCGATCACCGAGCTCATCGTGCAGTTCGCCGACGAATCGAACATCATCAAGCTGCACGACTGGGCGATGGGCAGCTTTGCAAACATCAAATGGGAAAACATGACCGTGATCGTACCGGTCGTGCTCGTCACGCTTGTTCTGACGTTCTTTATGAGCAAGCCGATCGGCGCGTATCAGCTCGGCGAGGTTTACGCGCAGAACATGGGCGTGAACATTCGCCTGTTCCGCGTCGCGCTGATCCTGCTTTCCGGCATGCTCTCC
>JAFOTD010000053.1 GCA_017388175.1 Clostridia bacterium
GTCGTCGGGAACGGCATTCTCCAAAGGATTCTCCGGCGCAGGATTCGGTGACAAATCGGGTTCCGGCGTAACGGCGTCGTCGGGGACATCATTCTCCAAAGGATTCTCCGGCGCAGGATTCGGTGACAAATCGGGTTCCGGCGTAACGGCGTCGTCGGGGATGGCATTCTCCAAGGGATTCTCCGGCGCAGGATTCGGTGACAAATCGGGCTCCGGCGTGACGGCGTCGTTGGGAACGGCATTCTCCAAGGGATTCTCCGGCGCGGGTTCCGGTGACAAATCGGGTTCCGGCGTGACGGCGTCGTCGGGAACGGCATTCTCCAAGGAATTCTCCGGCGCAAGATTCGGTGACAAATCGGGTTCCGGCTTTGGCGCGGGCGGGACGTCTGTCAGGAAAGACGGACGCCGGATCGCAACCGGGTCGGCAGATTCCTTCGTTTGAGAAGCCGGCTCTGCTATCTTCGACACAATAACCGGCGCGGACGCGGCCGGAACAGCCGTTGCGTGAACCGCTTCCGCCGCATTCGGATTCGGCGCAAACGGATCGTGAACGGACGACCTCGTAAACGCGCGCATGCCCTCTTCATGCTGCTTCTGCCGTTCGGAAAGATCCGCCGACCGTCGCAGTTTTCCTGTTTCCGCGGGCGATGCGGCGCGCGCCGCATCGTTCAAATTACGCTCCGCCGCGCTGTGATCCGGCTCGACCGGCTTCTCCGCGGCCGTTCGTTTGAACGCGCCGGTTCCCGCTTCCGCGGGGCGTCTGAATGCGGTCGCTGCGGGGTCGGCAGGAGTTTCCGCCGCGGGTCGTTTGAACGCGCCGGTTCCCGCTTCCGCGGGGCGTCTGAACGCGGTCGCTGCGGGGTCGACAGGAGTTTCCGCCGCGGGTCGTTTGAACGCGCCGGTCGCCGTTTCCGCGGGACGCCTGAACGCGGTCGTTTCGGATTCGGTGGAATTTTCCGCTATGGGTCGTTTGAACGCGCCGGTCGCCGCTTTTGCGGGACGCCTGAACGCGGTCGTTCCGGGATCGACCGGGCGGGCCGCGGCGGGTCGTTCGACTGCCGCATTTTCGCCGGGTTTTGCGGTCGGAAGCACGCGCGTTCCGTCGCTGTCGACGCGTACCGGAATCCGGGAAGCAGCGGGTCTTTCGGAAGGCTGCACGCCATCCTTTTCAAGGCTTTCTTTCAGGCCATTCGCGTACTGCTCGCGGCGCGCCTTCGCTTCCGCTTCGGTCAGCTCGCCGTAGTTGCGGAGCTTGATCGGCGCGGTATAGCCGAACTGTTCGGTCGGCGCGTCCGAGAAAAGCTGGTTTTCCATGCGGCGCTTGGTCGAGCGCATCGCTTTTTCCATATCCTCCTCGAACTCGGCGGGAAGCTTGCTCCGTAAACGCAGCTCCACGGCGAGCAGGATGATGCAAACGACCGCCAGTACGCCGGCAACCGCCAGCGCAATGATCACGATGGTTTTCAGAATGCCGGAATATTTCGCGTCGAGGTCCTGAAGGTACGGATTGGTGGTGTAAACGTAGACGGGATCGGTCTTTTTCTCGATGCGGTCCTTGAGATCGGATAGATCGAGTCGGATCGTTTCCGAACTGCACGTGTTCCCCGCCGGATCGAGCGCGTCAAGGCGGAACCGCAGCTCATTTACGCCGTCGAGCTGATACGTCTTCGTAAAGAACGTGTCGCCCTGCAGCAAAACGTCGTAGGAAGTGACCACGCCGAACATCGTCTCCTCGCGCAAAACGGCGTTATGCAGGCGCAAGTCGCCGTTGTTGCGGATCTCAAACTGGATCGAAGCGCACAGCTTTCCGTTGTCGTCATAGTACGGGGATTGCAGCACGACGTACAACCCGAGCCGCACGGCGTCGGACGCAATATACGGCACGACCTCGAAGGAATGCTCGTCGGTTACGCGGATCGGCTCGTCGAAGCAGTCGACTGCGGTCAGATGAAAGCGAACGACGCGGTTCTGATCGGAGGAGACGGCGGGCGCCACGTCATACAGAATGACCGCGGACTGGTCGGGCGAAAGCATAAAAGGCTTTTCGATCGGCGTGTTGATCTCGTCGTAAAGCTGAATGTCGGTCACCGTGCGGTTGCCGTTGTTTTTGATCGTCACCGAGAAAGTCGTGCCCTGCTCGGTCGGCGGGAACGCCTCCGTCACGATTTGCAGATCGACCACGACAGACTCGACCGTGAGCGTTTTCTCCGCGTGCGTCAGCATCTCCCTGCGGCGGGCGACGTACTCGACGCACGGCGAAAACGTCATATCCTGCTCGCCCATCTCGTATTCGACGGACACCTTGACGCTCTTGCCCGCGGAAATCTCGTCCGAAGGCAGCGCAATCGTCTGCATGCTCTGCTCGGGATCGTAGAGCTTCAGACCGGTCATGTCAAACTCGGTATCGTTTTTGATCAGGTAATCGACCGTGAATTTCTCTCCGGCGCGAACACGACCGTCCTTCGACGAAGCGGAAACGGTCAGCTCCGGAATGACGAACCGTTCGATGCGCATGGTTGCTTCCGCTTCACGCGTGTGGGTGATGAACGTCGCGTCGCCGGTTTCCGGGTCGATGATCGTTTCCGTCTCTTCCCACGAAAGCGTATAGGTCACGTCGCGGCCGAGCTGTTCGTCCGATACGGGCACGTCGTACATGTCGAACTCGCGCGTGCTGCCCGCAAGCACGGTGATCGATTCGTCGAGGATCATCTCGCGATCCTCGAACCCGCCGGAAAGCTTGCCGTCGGTCAGCGTATAGTCCGACTGCGATTCGTTGCGAATGGTGAAATGCAGATCCGGGATCGTGCCTTCGCCTTCCAGCTCCGGCATGGGATCGCACGTAATCTCAAGCGTGATCGGATGATTGCCGTCGGCAAAGCCGGACGCGGGGACCGTGAGCCCCGCGAACAGCATTGCGGCTATGCAAATCAATGTAATGATTCGTTTCATCCGTCTCCTCCGACGCTTACGCGTCCTCCGTCAGGGGAAATCCAAAGGCTCCTTCGCCGGTCGCTTCCGCCGATATCCGGCCCTCCGTGCGCTCGGTCAGCGCCTTTAAAAACGCGTCCGCGTCGCTCGTGCGGCAGCGGAATGTACACGCGATCGCCTCGCCGTAGTCCGCGTGCTCGATCGTTCCGAAGCGATCGAATACCGTCCAGACCGCGTTCCGGTACGGATACGGAACGAGAACCGAATAGGTCGTGCACGGCTCCATCAAAACGAGACCGGAAGCTTCGATTGCGTCGGAAGCCGAGCGCGTATACGCGCGCACGAGCCCGCCCGCGCCCAGAAGGATCCCGCCGAAATACCGCGTGGAAACGACGAGCAGGTCGTAAAGATCGCGCTTTTTCAAAACCTCCATCATCGGAAGTCCCGCCGTACCCTGCGGCTCGCCGTCGTCGGAATAGCGCGCCGCGCCGCTCTTCAGGCGGTACGCAAAGCAGTTGTGCGTCGCGTCCCAGTGCTGTTTTCGGATCCCCTCGAGAATCGAAAGCGCTTCCTGTTCGTCCGACACGGGAAAACAGCGCCCGATAAACCGCGAGCGATTGATCACGTATTCGGTTTCACTTGCCGCACCGACCGTGCGATAGGGCTTCAATGCCGATCCTTCCAACGCAGCAGACTGCCTTTCGATACACATTATCTATTGTATTATAGCAAACCGGCGCCGCGTTTGCAACCTTCGGACAAATCGTTTACAGAAACGTGTCATTTTCGACGAAGGATCGCCAAAGACCGGATCCTCCGCGGGCGTGTTTGCCGCGCGCGTCCGCAACGAAAAAAGCCGGCCATTCGGTCGGCTTTTGCGCTCAGAAACGTTTATTCTTTCGGAAGCTCGCTGGTGCAGTGCGGGCAGCGGGTTGCGTCTTCGGCAACTTCCTGCTTGCAGTACGGGCAGAGACGCGGCTTCTTTTCTTCCGCGGGCGCTTCCTCTTCCTTCTTCTTCAGATCCTTCGCCTTGTCCTCGGCCTTGCGGAGCGCGCGGATCACGATGAAGATGCACAGCGCGATCAGGATGAAGTAGATGATCGCGGAGATGAACTTGCCGTAATGGAATACGGAAACACCGGCTTCCGCGAGCGTGTCCGCAGAATAAGCGACCTCGCCGGATGCAACCGCGTTCGTATACGCTTCGGGAATCTCGCCCATCGGAACGAACCACTTGGAAAAGTCAAACTTGATGATGAGGCCCAGCAGCGGCATGATGATGTCGTTGATGAGCGAGGTCACGATCGCGCCGAACGCGCCGCCGATGATGACGCCGACAGCCATGTCGACCACGTTGCCCTTCAGAGCAAACGCTTTGAAATCGGAAAAGAATTTTTTCATGCTTTTTCCCCCTTTTTAGATTGCATTATATATTATAGCACCGCATTTCCAAAAGGGCAACAGGAATTTCGGAGTTTGCCGGCGATCAGAACCGTCTTACGCCTTGCAGGGCGGTTCGACGACGATGCTGCGGTTTTTGCGCGCTTTGACGCGCGTTTTGACTGCGCTGACGATGCAGCAGACGACGAACGCGAGCACGTGCACGGCGATGATCGCGGGGCCGGGCTGCACCTCAATGAGAAGCGACAGGAAAAACCCGATGAAGAAGCAGCCAAGCGACAGCGCCGCGGACGTGATCACGACCGATTTGAAGCGCTTCGCCACGCGCATGGCGGAGAGCGCCGGAAAGATGATCAGACCCGAAACCATGATCGCGCCGACCATCTTCATGCCGATCACGACCGTGACCGCAGTGAGCGCCGCGAGCATCATGGCGTATGCATTGACGCGCACGCCGGTCGCTTTTGCGAAGCTCGAATCGAACGTCACGCTGAAGATGCGCGTATAGAAGAACACGAACAGCACGAGCACCGCGGTCGATACGCCGACGGTGATCCACATGTCCGCGTCGGTCAGCAGCGCCATCGACGCCGTGCCGAACAGGGAGTTGCAGATGTCCTGATACGGATTGTCCGAAAAGCGGAACAGCAGCGTTCCGATCGCGATCGCGCCGGTCGAGAGCACGGCGATCGCCGCGTCGCCCTGCATCCGGCGGTTTTCGGTCAGCCACATCAGCGCGAACGCCGAAGCCATCACGATCGGCAGCGACACCGCCATGGAAGCGCTGCCGGCGCTCAGAACCGTCGCGATCGCCAAAGCGCCGAAGCCGACGTGAGAAAGACCGTCGCCGATCATCGAATACCGCTTTAATACGAGCGTAACGCCCAAGAGACTTGCGCACACGGACACGAGCGTGCCGACCACGATCGCGCGGGTCATGATCTCGGGCATATTCTGAAAGATGGAAGCGATCGTACTCATACGGCTCTCTCCTTGATGTACTTGCGTCCGACGGCGCTGTTCCGATAGTCCGAAGCCGTTCCGATAAACAGCGGATGGCAGGAAAGGTGCAGGATGTGCGAACAGTCCCTCACCGCCTCTTCGATATCGTGCGAGACCATGATGACCGTCATGCCCTGCCCGTTGATCTCGTGCAGAAGCTGATAGAACTCTGCGGTCACGACCGGATCGAGGCCCGTGGTCGGTTCGTCGAGCACGATGCATTTTTGCGTTGCGCAGAGCGCTCTTGCGAGCAGCACGCGCTGCTGCTGTCCGCCGGAAAGCTCCTGATAGCTGCGGTTTTTGATCGCGCTTAGCCCGAGCATATCCATGCTCTTTGCCGCCCTCTCGCGCTCGCGCCGCCCGTAAAACGGCTTCAGCCCGCGCCAGCCGATCGTGCCGGAGAGCACGACCTCCTCGACCGACGCCGGAAAGTCCTTCTGGATCACGCTCTGCTGCGGCAGATACCCGATTTCGTTGGGCTTCAGCCCCTCGCCCATCACGATCCGCCCCGAGGCGCACGGGATCAGCCCGAGAAGCGCTTTCATCAGCGTCGTTTTGCCGGAGCCGTTCTCGCCGACGATGCCCCAGAACTCGCCCGCGTTCACCGCAAAGCTCACGTCGTGCGCCACGTTGTCGCCGCCGTACGAAAGCCCTACGCCTTCAAATGTGATCAATGCCATCCTTTATTCCACCGCCTTTTTGATGCTTTCAAGGTTTTGCCGCATCAGGTCGAGAACCGTCACGCCGGCGTTAAAATCTTCTTTTGACACGTTGTGACACGAGTGCAGAAGCCACACCTCGCACCCCGTCGCCTCCGCGATCGAAAGCGCGATCCGTCCGTCCGAAAACTCGATGACGAACACGCCCGGAAGCTTCAGCTCCCGCACGCGGTCGATCAGAAACGACATCGTGGAAAGCGCGACCTCCTCGTTTGACGAGCAGCCCGGAAGCGCTGCGTAGTAGTCGAGCCCGAGTTCGTCGCAGAGATACCGGAACGGGAACCGCTCCGCGAACACGACGGTGTGCCGTTTCGCGCTGCGCATGACGGCGCGATAGTCCTCGTCGAGCGCCGCAAGCTTCGAAACGTACGCGGCCGCGTTTGCCCGCATCGCGTCCGCCTCCTGCGGCAGCAGTTCGCAAAGCGCATCGCAAAGCCCGTTCACGATGCGGATCGCGTTTTCGGGGCTTGTCCACACGTGCTCGTCGGCTTCCGGCTCGTCCTCCGCTTTTCCCTGCATGCCCTCCTTCCGTTCCTCGTCGACCGTATCGACAAGATCGATCAGCGCGACGGCGCTCAGGTGTCTGCCGTTCGTTTCGAGAAGGTCGGCGACCCATTCGTCCGTTTCGCCGCCGACGTAGATCAGAAGGTCGCTGTTTAAGATCATCGCCATCTCCTGAAGGCTCGGATCGAAGCCGTGGACCTCGCTGCCCGGCTTGCACAGCATCACGGCGTTCACCCGATCGCCCGCGATCTGACGGACGAAATCGTACTGCGGGAAGATCGTGCACACGACCAGCGGCCGTTCGTCCTCCCTTTCGGAAACGCCGCACGCGAGCGCCGAAAGCAGCAGCGCTGCACAGAGTACGAGCGTAATGATCCGTTTCATGACTGTTTGCTCCTTCCGTGCGTCAAAAGCTTTGCCACCGGCGAGCGGTGCACGCGCATCGCCCCGACCGGGCAGAATTTCTGACAGCAAAAGCATTTGATGCAGTTTTTGCGGTCGATGACCGCCTTTTTGTTCGCAATCGCGATCGTGTGCGCCGGGCAGATATCGCGGCACTTGCCGCAGCCGATGCAGGCGCGCGTCTTTACCTTCGGTTTGCTTTGAAGGCAGGCGTTCATGACGCCGCGTACCGTGCGGGAAAACACGTTGTTCCCGCCGACGAACAGAATGCTGTTTCGGTTTCGGATCAGCTCGAAATCCGTCTGTAAAAACGGTTTCCAATCGCCCGAAACGGTAAGTCCGTCGACGGTTTCGGGCGCAAGACCTCTCCGGTTTGCAGCCGCTATCGTCGGAACCTCCATAGGCTTTAGCCCGATCACCGTTGCCGCCAGCACGTCGAGGCAGTGCGGATTCTTCGACGCCATCAGACAGCCGACGTGCTTCGGGGTTCCCTGCGTGGGGCCGTTGCCCTCCATCGCGGTCACCGCGTCGCACAGGTGCAGCACCGGCTTCCAGTATTCGTCGAGATCGACGATCATATCCGCAAAATCGTTCGGGTTCGGAAAGCGGTAATGGTACTCCGGCTTCATCGTTCCCGGGATCGTGCCGAACATGTTTTTGGCCGCGGCCGAAAGGCTCATCATGCCGTGCGATTTCAGCTTGCAGAAATTGATGATCGCGTCGCACGAATTGAGCCAGCCGGTATAGGTGAAGCGCTTCGCCTGCACCGCGTCCGGCGCGTACGCGTCCTTTTCGGAAAAATCGCGGTTCAAAACCGCCCCCGCCGCCTCAGCTTGGGCAAGTCCGGAAACGGCGTATACGCGGTTCAGCACCGAAGCGTTAAAGAGATTGCCGGGGCTGTCGCCGATCGTGACCGACGCGCCCCGCGCTTTGAGAAGCCGTGTTAAGGCCGCCAGCAGCGCCGGATGCGTCGTGACCGCCCTGTCGGGCTTTGCGCCCGCGACGAGGTTCGCCTTGATCACGATCTTCATGCCGGGTTTTACCCAGTCGAGCCCGCCGAGCGGCTCCAGAACGGCGGTCAGCGCCGAAACGCACGTCTCCGGCGCGTAGTCCGCGCACGGGACGATCGATACAAGGTTCGGATTCATTCGGTCATCCCCCTCACGAGCGCGATCTCGTCGGCATATTCCGAAAGCGCTTCATGCGGCGTTTCCAGGCAGAACGGAAGCGAACGCAGCGCCGGATGGTTCACGATGCGGCGTACGCCTTCAAGCCCGATGCAGCCTTCCCCGATCGCCGCGTGACGGTCCTTATGCGCGCCGAGGGCGAATTTCGAGTCGTTCAGATGGATGAATTTCAGGCGGTCGAGGCCGATGATCCGGTCGAACGCGGTCAAAACGCCGTCGGGATCGTTTGCGATATCGTAGCCCGCCGCAAACACGTGGCAGGTATCGAGGCATACGCCGACGCGGTCGTTTCGCTCCACGCCGTCGATGATCGCCTTCACCTCTTCGAACGTGCCGCCGATCTCGCTGCCCTGCCCCGCCATCGTCTCGATCAGAACCGTCGTGTCGGTCGAATCGTCGAGGATGCGGTTTAACAGCGCCGCCGTCTTTTCGATGCCGGCCGAAATCCCCTGTCCGACGTGCGAACCGGGATGAAAGTTATAGAACGGCGTTTTCATCGCGGTGCAGCGGGCGAGGTCGTCGCGCATGACCATCTCCGCGAATTCGGCAACCGAAAGCTTCTCCGCGCAAGGGTTCAGCGTGTACGGCGCGTGAACGAGCACCGGCGCAAACGCGTTTCCGGACAGGTACGCAAGCATTGCACCCGCGTCCGCTTCGTCCAGCGTCCTCGCCTTGCTCCCTCTCGGGTTGCGCGAAAAGAACTGGAACGTGTCCGCGCCGAGCGAAGACGCGGTCTTTGCCATATTCAAAAGCCCGTCGGAGGGCGACAGATGACAGCCGATGTGCAGCATACTTCCCTTTCAGCCGATAAATCTGCATAATATGATATTTTATTGTAGCACACTTTATTTTTCATGTCCATAGGACAATTCATGCGCCATAGGCGCAACGCATCCGCCTCGTCCGCCTGACGGCAGCTTCTCATCAAGCAGAAGGCAAGAAGACTTCCCCCTCGCGGGAAGCTGTCAACGCGATTGACGAATGAGGGGCAATGATTTATGATGCGGGAAGATTGACGTATATGGCGCCAACTGTTATACTTTACGCATCAACCCATTCGGAGGTATCATGACGGAACTTTTAGCCCCCGCCGGCTCGATGGAAGCGCTGAAGGCCGCGCTGCGCTTCGGCGCGGACGCGGTGTATCTCGGCGGACCGCTTTTACAGCTTCGCGCAAAGAGCGCCGGCTTTACGTTTGACGACATCGCGAAGGCGGCAAAGCTCGTCCACGCAAAAGGCAAAAAACTGTACGTGACCGTGAACGCGCTTGCAAATAACGACGAGATCGAACGGCTTCCGGAATACGGGAACCGGCTTTCGGACTGCGGTGCCGACGCCGCGATCGTTTCGGACCTCGGTGTTCTCGCAACGCTGCACCGGTCGTGCCCGAAGCTTGCGCTGCACGTATCGACGCAGGCAAGCTGCACCAATTACGCGGCGGCGATGACATGGTACGAGCTCGGCGCAAGACGCATCGTGCTCGCCCGCGAGATGACGGTCGACGAGATCCGAAAGCTTAAAAAGAACGTGCCGGATGATCTCGAGCTCGAAGCGTTCGTGCACGGCGCGATGTGCATGGCGTACTCGGGCAGGTGTCTGCTCTCCTCCGCCATCCTCGGGCGAAGCGGCAACCGCGGCGACTGCGCGCAGCCTTGCCGCTGGAAATACGCGCTCGTTGAGGAAAAGCGTCCGAACCAGAGCTTCCCGATCGTTGAGGAGGACAATGCGAGCTATATCCTTTCAAGCAGAGACCTCTGCTGCATCGGGCTTCTGGACGAGCTCAAAGACGCGGGCGTGACGTCCTTAAAGATCGAGGGGCGCATGAAGACCGAATACTACGTCGCGGTTGTGACGAACGCGTACCGCCGCGTGCTCGACGGCACGATGACCGTTGAAGAGGCGCAAAGGGAGCTTCTGAGCGTTTCGCACCGGCCGTATACGACCGGCTTCTATCACGGCGAGCTGCCGAACGATCACTCCAACGCCGGCGTCTATACGCAGACGCACCGCTTTGTCGGCACCGTGCTCGGCTGTGAAAACGGCGTCGCGACAATCGAACAGCGAAACCGGTTTGAACGGGGCGACGCGCTTGAGGTGATTTCCCCCTCGCTTCGCGGCGCTGTGCTTCACGCGGATGCGATCGCGGATGAAACCGGCGCGCCGGTTGAGATCGCAAACAAGGTCAAGGCGATTATACGCATTCCGACGGATCTCCCGCTCGAAGCGGGCGATCTGCTGCGAAAAGAAATTGAAGAATAAGCGCAAACGGATGGGCAATGCCCGTCCGCTTCAGTCTGTCGAAAAACATAGTTTTTCAACAGACCGGTTACCAGCACCCGCCTAAAATCCTCCGGATTTCCGGGCGGCGGGTGCTGCAAGGAGTCAAATTCACCGCACATGTCGCTGAATTTGACGGATTTTGTGCGAATGCTCGTTCTCCGATCCCTTCGTGCATGCGTCTGTAA
>JAFOTD010000054.1 GCA_017388175.1 Clostridia bacterium
CTGTTTATCAACGGCGTGCTGAATATCGACGCCGACGCTGCGGAAGCGGCTCAGAAATACTATCAGATCAACGTGAACGGAGCTGTCACGATGCCGAAAAGCATTTCGGGCAGGCTCAATAATCTGAACGTCAACGGCTCGGTCAGCACCTATCCGGACGGTGCGATCCGTTTGAACCGCAACGCCGAGATCGACAGGACCTTCCCGCTTCGCGCAAAGGAGAACGCGCTCTACTGGGCGTTTCGCAGGCTGATCTTCACCGACCTCGCGCTCGATACGGAAAAGCTGCGCAATCGGAACGTGCGGTTTGCGGCAAAGACCGCGCTGATCGCGGAATCGCTTGCCGAGACGGTCGTGCCGATGCTCTCGGAGGACACGGAAATCCTGATCGTTCCGGACGGAACGAAGTTCTTTGGCTTCGACGCAAGAATGAATAAGCGGTTCCTCAAGAAGTTCGGGACAAAGGCGTACATCAACGGCGATCTGACCGTCGAAGAGGACGCCGCAGAGATCCTTCCCGAGATCGAATACCTGTACGTCAACGGCGACGTCAAGATCCCGCAGGCGCTTGCGGACGCGTTCGAGGATGTCGACGCGCACTATGACGAGCTGACCATCCAAAAGAAGACCGGCAGGATCATCGAGGACAATGTGCGCGTGACCGTGGACAAGGCGCTGCTCGAAAAGTACGCGGACGGGATCCTGGTGACGGACTGCGCCATGGTGCACATCGCGAAGGATGTGCCGTCCGAGCTGATTCTGGAACGGCTCACCATTGCCGACTGCGCAAAGGTATTCTGTACCGGGGAGCAGGAAGCGGCAGTCTGTGCGGTCTCGAAGGACGTTGCTTCGATCGGCGGCGATGATACTGACATGGACGCGCTGCGTCCGCATCTCGGGTTCAAGGTCATCAACGCTTCGGACTACGTGATGTAATGACCGACCGGCGGAACATCAAATAAAAGCATCAAAATCGCCCGCGGATGTTGAAACCGCGGGCGGTTTATGTTAAGATGAGAAAAAATACCACAGGGGGACAAGATATGAACCTGAATCATGTGACCGATACCGTGCTGTATATCGGCGTCAACGACCATGCGATCGACCTGTTCGAGGGACAGTATGTCGTTCCGAACGGCATGGCTTACAACTCCTACGTCGTCATGGACCAAAAGATCGCCGTGTTCGATACGGTCGACGCCCGCTTCAAACACGAATGGCTCGACAACCTTGAAAACGCGCTCGGCGGCAGAAAGCCGGACTATTTGATCGTGCAGCACATGGAGCCGGATCACTCCGCAAATATCATGACGTTCGCCGCGCAGTATCCGGAAGCTAAAATCGTCGCGTCCGGTAAGGCGTTCACAATGATGAAAAACTTCTTCGGCACCGAGTTCGAAGATCGCCGCGTCGTGGTCGGCGAGGGCGACACGCTTCCTTTGGGCGAACACACACTCGCGTTCGTGACAGCGCCGATGGTGCATTGGCCGGAGGTTCTGATGACCTACGACACAAAGGATAAGATCCTCTTTTCGGCGGACGGCTTCGGCAAGTTCGGCGCGTTGGATGCGGATGAGGACTGGGCATGCGAAGCGCGGCGCTATTATTTCGGAATCGTCGGCAAGTACGGCGCGCAGGTGCAGACGGTATTGAAGAAGGCGGCGAATCTCGATATTCAGACGATCTGCCCGCTGCACGGTCCGGTTCTTAAGGAGAATCTCGGTTATTATCTGAATCTTTACCAGACGTGGTCGAGCTACGGCGTTGAGTCCGAGGGCGTATTCATCGCCTACACCTCCGTTTACGGCAACACGAAAAAGGCGGTCGAACTTTTGGCGGACAAGCTGAAGGCAAAAGGCTGCCCGAAGGTTTCCGTCGCCGACCTCGCACGTGAGGACATGGCGGAGGCGGTGGAGGACGCGTTCCGCTACGGCAAGCTCGTCATTGCGTCCACGACCTATAACGCCGACGTGTTCCCGTTCATGCGCACGTTCCTGGAGCACCTCGTCGAGCGCGGCTACAAGAAGCGCACGATCGGCATCATCGAAAACGGAAGCTGGGCGCCGATGGCGGCAAAGACCATGAAGGCGATTCTGGAACCTTGCAAGGACCTTAAGTTCCTGAACGCGCAGGTGAAGATCATGAGCGCCATGAACGACGAGAACAAGCAGCAGATCGAGGCGATGGCGGACGAGCTTTGCGAGGAATATGAAGCGCGCAACAGCGAGACCGCGAACAAGAACGATCTCACCGCGCTCTTTAACATCGGCTACGGCCTGTACGTCGTGACCTCCAACGACGGCAAGAAGGACAACGGCTGCATCGTCAACACGGTCTCGCAGCTCACGAGCCAGCCGAACCGCGTCGCGGTGTGCATCAACAAGCAGAACTACACGCACCACGTCGTGAAGTCGACCGGCATCATGAACGTGAACTGCCTCAGCATCGAAGCGCCGTTCTCCGTGTTCGAAAACTTCGGGTTCCAGAGCGGCCGCAACGTGGATAAGTTTGCGAACTGCTCGCCGATGCGTTCGGACAACGGGCTTGTGTTCCTGCCGCACTATATCAATTCGTTCATGTCGCTGAAGGTCGAGCAGTACCTCGATCTCGGCACGCACGGCATGTTCATCTGCAGCATCACCGAGGCGCGCGTGATCAACCGCATTGAGACGATGACCTATACCTACTACCAGAACAACGTCAAGCCGAAGCCCGCGACCGAGGGCAAAAAAGGCTGGGTCTGCAAGATCTGCGGCTACGTCTACGAAGGCGACGAACTGCCCGAGGACTTTATCTGCCCGCTGTGCAAGCACGGCGCGCAGGACTTCGAGCCGATCAAATAAGCATGACGACGGAAAACCGCCCGCGGCGTGAGCTGCGGGCGGTTTTGCATGCCGGCTTATTTACTTTTCTTCTTCGGATCAACCGGCTCGCCTTCATCGAACACGATCGGCTCGTTGACGTCCTTGCGTTTGCCGAGGCGATACAGGTCCACGCCGGGATCGTACGGATCCACCGGCAGGGGCTTTAAGGCGCCGAATTTTCGCAGCAGCAGGAAGACGATCACGCCCTCAAGAATCAGAATGCTGATGATCTGCGAGAACGAGAGCGGCCCGAAACCGCCGCGCACCGCGTCGTCGCGGAAGAATTCGATGATGAAACGGAAGATCGCGTAGGCAGGCAGATAGAAGAGCACCATGCGTCCGCGGCGTTCGTCCTTCTTTTCACGCAGAAAGACGATCAGCAGCACGGCGAACAGAATGAAGTTGAACGCCGATTCAAAAAGCTGCACAGGCAGGCGGTGATCCCAGAAATGCGAGCAAAACGCGCTTCCTTCCATTTTGACGCCGTAGCAGCACGGATGCCATTCGAGATTGTGAAACGCGTCGTAGTCGCGGCCGAGGTAGCAGCCGATGCGGGCGAACCCGTGAAACAGCGGCGTGGTAACGGCGACGATGTCGCGTCCCAGACGGCGGCGGGGCAGGAAGAATTTCGAGAGAATCCAGAAGGTCAGAAAGTAGCCGAGAAGCCCGCCGTAAAATACGATGCCGGATTCCTTTAAAATGCCGATGAAGGTGATCTCTTCGCCGCGCTGATACAGATACGTCGCGTAGGAGAGCGCGCCGAACAGCTTCGCACCGCCCAAAAGCCCCAGAAGCGACGCGATCATCAAAAAGAGCTGCCGTACCCAGTTTTGATCGCGGCGCATGCACAGAAGCAGCGCGACGAAGAACACGGCGAGAATACCGACCGCCGCCATGACCGGGTAGGTTAGCACGTGATTCCAAAGAAAGGTCCAAAGATTGTCCATAAAATAAATTATAGCGTAAACGCGCATGCATTGCAAGCAAAAAACTTTCCGGCCGCCAAACGCAAATTCCGGTTCGCGGGGCGTTGACAGTTTGCGCGGTATTTTGTTATAATGCTAAATGGTAGAAAAGGGGGAAACCCCAAAAATAGTAGGAGGAAACAAATGGCAAAAACCATGACGATCGACGGCAATACCGCTGCTGCGCACGTTGCGTACGCATTTTCCGACGTTGCCGCAATTTATCCGATCACGCCGTCCTCTCCGATGGCGGAAGTTGCTGACGAGTGGGCTGCAAACGGCAGGCTCAACCTGTTCGGACAGAAGGTCCGCATCGCGGAGATGCAGTCCGAAGCCGGCGCCGCGGGCGCTGTGCACGGCTCACTGAAAGCCGGCGCGCTCACGACGACCTTTACGGCGTCCCAGGGTCTGCTTCTGATGATCCCCAACATGTACAAGATCAGCGGCGAGCTGCTTCCCGGCGTGTTCCACGTATCCGCCCGCGCGCTCGCGGCGCACGCGCTGTCCATCTTCGGCGATCACAGCGACGTAATGGCGTGCCGTCAGACGGGCTTTGCGTTCCTCGCATCCGCTTCCGTACAGGAAGTCATGGATCTTGCGCTGGTCACGCATCTTTCCGCAATCAAGGCGTCCGTTCCGTTCTGCCACTTCTTCGACGGTTTCCGTACGTCCCATGAAGTCCAGAAGATCGAGCTGATCGACTATGCAGACATGGATAAGCTGCTCGACCGTGACGCGGTCGCGGCGTTCCGTGCGCGCGCAATGAACCCGGATCACCCGCACCTCGGCGGTACGGCGCAGAACCCGGACATCTACTTCCAGAATCGTGAAGCGGCGAACAATTACTACACCAAGATCCCCGAGATCGTTCAGCATTATATGGACGAGGTCGGCAAGATCACCGGCCGTCACTATCATCTGTTCGACTACGTCGGCGCGCCCGATGCGGAGAAAGTCCTCATCGTCATGGGCAGCGGCGCGGACGTTGCGGAAGAAACCATCAACTATCTGAACGCAAAGGGCGAGAAGCTCGGTCTTATCAAGGTTCGTCTGTACCGTCCGTTCGCGGCGGATAAGCTCCTCGAAGCAATCCCGGCAACCTGCAAGAAGATCGCGGTGCTCGACCGCACCAAGGAGCCCGGGTCGCTTGGCGAACCGCTGTATGAAGACGTCATGACCGCGCTCCGTGAAGCGGGTCGCTGCGGCATCAAGGTCGTCGGCGGACGCTACGGTCTCGGCAGCAAGGAATTCACGCCCACGATGGTCAAGGCTGTCTATGATAACCTCGATCAGGACGAGCCCAAGAATCACTTCACGGTCGGCATCGTCGACGACGTGAGCTTCACCAGCCTCCCGATGGGTCCGCTCGTGAATGCAGCACCCGCAGGCACGATCGCGTGCAAGTTCTTCGGTCTCGGTTCCGACGGTACGGTCGGCGCGAACAAGAACAGCATCAAGATCATCGGCGACCACACCGACATGTACGCGCAGGGCTACTTTGCCTACGACTCCAAGAAGTCCGGCGGCTTCACCGTATCCCATCTGCGCTTCGGCAAGACCCCGATCCAGAGCCCGTACCTCATCGACCAGGCGGACTTTGCGGCATGCCATAACCCGTCCTACGTCACTCGTTACGCGGTTGCCGAGGGCATCAAGGAAGGCGGCACGTTCCTTCTGAACTCGCCGTGGACCCTTGAGGAGATGGAGAAGGAGCTTCCCGCATCCATGAAGAATGCGATCGCGAAGAACCATCTCAAGTTCTACAACATCGATGCGATCAAGCTCGCCCGCGAAGTCGGCATGGGCGGCCGCATCAACACGATCATGCAGTCCGCGTTCTTCAAGCTCGC
>JAFOTD010000055.1 GCA_017388175.1 Clostridia bacterium
GCATCGCTCTTGCCGGTCGGATCAAAGTCCGCGCCGCCCTTGCCGCCGCCCATCGGGAGCGAGGTCAGGCTGTTTTTGAAGGTCTGCTCGAAGCCGAGGAACTTCATGACGGACAGGTTAACGTTCTTGTTGAAACGGAGGCCGCCTTTGTACGGTCCGATCGCGCTGTTGAACTGTACACGGAAACCGCGGTTTACGCGTACAACGCCCTGATCGTCCACCCACGGTACGCGGAACTCGATGACGCGTTCCGGCTCGACCATGCGCTCGAGAAGACCTGCCTTCTCATATTCGGGATGACGGGAAACGATGACTTCCAGAGATTTCAGAACTTCTTCAACGGTCTGAAGGAATTCGGTTTCGTTCTTGTCGCGGTTCTTGACGTCCGCGAGGACACGTTCGATATAGCTGTTCATAGCTCCTCCGATAATAGTTATTTTTGGGAATATCCCAACAGATTCATGATACCACTTTGCGGGTAAAAGTCAACCGAAAGACCTGCGGATTTTCCCGGAAATTCACAATATATTTTTGGATGCGACAGATGAAATAAAAAAACCGCTTCCGAAGAAGCGGACTATTGAAGGCGGTCAGTTCGAGCGGATGAGCAGCACCGGCGTACCCTCCTTGATCGGCTCCGAAAGCGTCGGGTTGCAGGCTTTAACACGCGCGGTCGGCACGCCGAAACGCTTGCCGATCGAAAACAGCGATTCGTTCGGATCGGCAAACCAGACGAGCATGCCGCAGTCCGTTTCACACGGGGTTCCCGGCCCGAGCGCGGATACGTGATCGAAGCCGATCTCGCGATACCATTCCACGTCAATCGCTGCCGTAAACCCGAGCGCGACGGTCCGCCCGCCGCCCGAAAGCGACGTGTCAAAGGCGCGAAGCCTGACGATCGGCAGCGTTCCCTTTGCCTCGGTCTCAAACGAAAGCGGCAGCTCATGCGTGAAGCTCTGCTTCATGCCGTCGTCGTCGCGATATACGATCGTTGCGGCAAGCACTCCCTCTATCACGCCCCTGCCCTCCTCGACCGCAGCGCGTGTCACGGCGGGACGCAGCACGGCGTAAAGCGGCAGATACGCGTCCTTCATATGCGGGGGAACCGGCACGTTCTCGCTCATCTGCACGGTCTGGCACCATGCGCCCTCATAGTTTTGCGCGCGCGCATGCCCGATCTCACAGGAAAAATCGCATGCGGCGTCATACGCGTCGGTCAGAATCCGCACCGATTCCGAGGTACTTCCATATACGCCGATCGACAGCGCGGCGTCGACCGTTGCCGTTCCCTCCTCCTCGACCGTTACAGAAAGCGACGTCAGCGTCGCCGCGGCAAATGCGTTCTCACCCGGTTCGCAGGCGATCACATCGGAAAACGGCAGCGAATACTGCTCTTTGCGGATCCCGCCGTCCGCCGCGCCGTACAGTACGCAGAGTTTCAGCTCGCCCTGCGGCAGCATCCCCTCCGTCCCTTTCACAAGCCCGTTAACGAGCGGCGTGCCGCTCGCGCGAATCACCGTCATGCCGCGCGGCGAATCGATCGTCTCGCTCATGCGCAGGCTGTGCGCGCCGAGCAGCGTTCGCTTTTTCAGCGTGACGGAAGCGGTTTCCGTCTCCATGTCCCTTGCGTCGTCGATCCCGGTCACGCATTCGATCTGCTCCGTTTTGAAAACCTCCGTGCGAAGCTGCACCGTCGCCTGCATCCGAAGCCCCCCGTCCTCGCGCCGCAGGCTGCATGCCGGAATCTCCGCGTTCACGCGCGCGCTCATTTCCGGCGTAACGCCCTCCATGCGGATCGTGTGCGAGAACTCCGCCGCCGCCTCAAACGCGTACGGCAGCCGTTCCGCGGATTCCACGGTCGGCTTCAGGGTCATCGTCCCCGTAACGACGATCGCACCGTCGCGGCAGTTGATTTCGTTCACCGTCGCTTCACTCTCGGCGGACAGCACGCGTTCGATCGTCCTGCCCTGCGGCAACGGAATTGCGCTCTCCATCTGCGCTTCCGCAACCGTCTCCCCGAACAATAATTCCGTTGTCAGCGTCGTTTTTCGTATCTCCATGTCGAACACTCCTTTTTCATCTTCTCGGCAAAGAATATGCGCGCAGAAGCCGAAACTTGCTTTCTTGCTTGCGTTTTTCCGGCACATACGATATAATTTATCCGGAATAATCTGCTGGGAGACGATCGACATGGCAACGAAACTACGATACACGCTGATGCTGCGCGTGTACGGCGAGGAAAAGATTTTCGGCCCGGGCATTGCGGAGCTTTTGGAGCGTGTGGAAGAGACGCATTCGCTGCGCAAGGCGACGCTCGAAATGGGTATGGCGTACTCGAAAGCATGGCGCATCGTCAAAACCGCCGAAAACGCGCTGGGGTTTCCGCTGCTCGATTCCTCCGCGGGCGGCAAGGGCGGCGGCGGCGCGAATCTGACCGAGCGCGGCAAGCGGTTTCTTACGGCATACCGCCGGTTTGAATCGGTCGTGCACAGCTATGCGGATGAAATATTTGAAGACATGTTCGGGGATGATATCGAATGAAGTTTTATAAGGTTCACGAGCTTGGAAACGACTTTGTCCTGTTTGACGGACGGAACGCCGACAGCATTGACCGGATCGCGCCGGCCAAACGCGTTTGCGACCGTCATACCGGCGTCGGCGCGGACGGTGTGCTGATTCTCTTAAACTCCGCGATCGCAAACGTGCGCATGTACAGCATCAGCGCGAACGGGTCGAAGGCGAAAACGCATGTGAGCGGCATTCGCGCGTTTTCGCGCTTCTGCTTTGAAAACGGCGTTGTTTTCGGCACGGAATTTACGGTCGAAACCGAAAACGGCGTTGTAAGGCCGCGCATCCTCCTGAAGAACGGCCGTGTGGACGGTGTGCGCGTCGATATGGGCGAGCCGCTGCTCGAAGCAAAGGACGTACCCGTTGCGGTCGAAGGCCGCGCGACCGGCATGCTTCTGACCGAAGCGGACCGCACCTTTTCCTTTACCTCGGTACGCATGGGAGAGCCGCATACGGTCGTGTTCGTTGACCGTCTCGATGAGAACGACGTCGCAAAATACGGACCGATGATTGCGTGCAACCCGCTGTTCCCCGACGGCACGAACGTGGATTTTGTCGAAGTGCTCTCCGAAGAGCGCGTCCGGCTATGCACGTGGAGGCGCAATACGGGCTATACGCTCGCCGACGGAACCGGCGCATGCTCGGCGGCGGTTGCCTGCGCGCTTTCCGGCAAGACAGGACGCAGCGTCACAATCGAGCTTCCGCTCGGCACGTTGCTTGTCGAATGGTCCGAAGCCGACAATCGCGTTTCCCTGACCGGCCCTGCCGAGACCGTCTTCTCCGGCGTGTGGAATCCGTAACTGCAAAAAATACAAAGACCGCCTCCGAATCGCCGGAAGCGGTTTTTTTATGCGCGAAAAATCCGGATTAAAAGGCAATACGCTGCAAGAAGACCGAACGCAAGACCCAGCAGCAGCCCGATCAGCGCCGAAGGCATGCCCTTCTTATCCCGGTTTCTGATGCGCGCGGCAACGCCGAACACGCCGAAGCAGCACGCAAGCGGCGCGAGAAAGAACGTTGCGGCAGCCGCGGCATACAGGATGCGCAGATCAAAATGCAACAGCTTTCCGAGCAGTGTCAGCATGCCGAACACGAACGTACCGACGCCGAGCAGCAGCGCCGCCGTGCTGCGCTTGGCGCGTTTGCCCGTAACGGATCGTATCTCCGGTTGAATAGGCTGTTCCGGCGCATCGTCGGTCTGTTCGGGTACGTAAAACGACGTATTGCAGCTCGGGCAGATCCGAACGAGCTCGTTTGGAAGCGGCTTTCCGCACTCAGGACAGAACACGGTCGGCTTCCCTGCGCGCCTTATTGCGCTTGCGGACGTACATCAGCACGTACCACAGAATGATCAGCACCTGGAAAACGGCGGCAACCATGAAGAGCATCGCGACGCTCTTCATATTCGCGATTGCGACAAACGAAATAAAGATCGCGCCGCACAGCGTCCATACGAGTCCGGAAACCGACAGCGCCTGCCAGAGGATGCTGCTCCACATATGGCTGAACACGACGAGCAGAATCATGCTGACCGGAACGGCATAAACGAACGCGAGCCAGCCGACTTTGACGTGCGCAAGGTAGCATACGAAGAACCCGATCGCGCCGACAAAAAACGCAAGTCCGATCGAGATCAGCGTGATGATCAGTCTTCTGCCCTTCTGCTCCGCCTGCGAGCGCACCAATGGCCCCTCGCGTAAAAACGCGTCGAGCGGCACGTCATAGAGATCGGCGAGCCGGCACAATACCAAAAGGTCCGGCATGCCGTCCCCGCGCTCCCATTTCGAAATGGATTTATCCGAATAATTCAGCTTCTCGGCAAGCTCCGCCTGCGTCATGCCCGCACGCTTCCGATACGCAGTCAGCTTCTCCGCGAGCACGGTGCGAATTCTGTTTTCTTCCATATCAATTCCTCAAAACGCCCTGACTTTGGGGGATTCTACTCTCAGTAGAGCACGTATTGTTCGTCTCTACCGATTGAAACCGGCGTGAACGGCGCCTGCTTCGCCCAAAGGGGGGATCAATTTTTCAAGTTGTGTCTATTATAATGGCAGAATGCGCTTTATGCAAGAGCGAATTGCGTGATTCGGAGCTTTCAAATGCAAACAAACCGTGTCATTTCCGTCTTCGACGATTCGATCCTGAAGGGTGTGCGCATGCTTTCCGGCACGAACCGCTACGGAACGACGAACGACATCGGTCTTGAAAGCATTGCTGCGCAGCACGATTGGATCCTCGATAACCGCTCCCGTTTCGGATGCATGATCCAAAAAGGCGAACAGCTTCTGAACCGTCAACTCGAAAAGGGCGAACTGCCAACGGCTGTCCTGCTGGAATACGGCGGCAATGACGCGGACTTTCGCTGGGCGGAGATCGCCGCAAGGCCGTTCGACGAGCATCAGCCCAATACCCCGATGCCCGTCTATACGGAAACGCTGCGCCGCATGATCGGAACGCTTAAAAAGCACCGTGTTCGTCCGGTGCTCTCAACGCTCCCTCCGATCTCCTCGGAACGGTATCTCGACTGGATCACGCGCGACGGTCTTTCAAAGGAAAGCATTCTCACCTGGCTCGGCGACGCAAACGCGATCTACCGCTGTCAGGAAAAATACTCCCGCGCCATCGAACGGCTCGCGGCCGAGCCCGGCTGTTTTCTCATCGATCTTCGCAGCGCGTTTCTCGAACAGCGCAGCTTACTCCCCTTTCTTTGTGAAGACGGCATTCACCCGAACGCTGCGGGACAAAGGCTCATCCGCGAGGCTCTGAGCCGCGCGGCGGACCGCATTCCCTCGCTCGTTTAGTTTCTCCCATATCAAAGCGATCCTGTGCTGTCAGGCCGTCGTATCAGCAGTCAGCTTTCTTGCGGACAATCCTGCGTAAAAAAGGAAACATCGGGATATTCTATGCAAAGGCTTGACAGACTTCGGCTTCGTATGGTAAAACAGGCCATATGCATACACGGAAAGGAGAATACAACATGGTAAGAATCTTTGATATCACCGGTCAAACGGCGATCGTCACAGGCTGTTCCACCGGTCTCGGCGTCCAGATGGCGCACGCACTGGCGAATCAGGGCTGCAACATCGTCGCCATCGCCAGACGGTTTGACAAGCTCGAACAGGTTTGCAGGGAGATCGCCGAACAGCACGGCGTCAAGACCCTGCCGATCAAGTGCGACATCACAGACACGAAGCAGGTGGAAGAGACGGTCAAAAAGGCGATCGATACCTTCGGCGGTGTTCAGATCCTGGTCAACAACGCGGGCACCGGCGCTGTCGCGCACGCAGAGAACATTACCGACGAGCAATTCAGGCAGGAGTTCGATATCGACCTGTTCGGCACGTTCAAGTTCGCGCGCGCCGTCGCGAATCAGGCGATGATCCCCGCGCATTACGGCCGCATCATCAACATATCCTCGATGTACGGTCTCGTCGGCAACAAGGTCGCGGGCTCCGCGCCCTACCACGCGGCAAAGGGCGGCGTTGTGAACCTGACCCGCGCGCTCGCGGCGGAGTGGGCGATTCACGGCATCACCGTCAACACCATTTGCCCGGGCTACTTCTACACGCCGCTCACCGAGGAGACGCTGAACACGCCGTTCTTCCAGCAGCACGCGAAGCAGACGATCCCGATGGAGCGCTACGGTCACGCAGGCGAGTTGGATACCAGCATCGTGTTCCTCTGCTCGCCGAACTCCACCTATGTCACGGGCATCGCGCTCCCCGTCGACGGCGGCTATACCTGCATCTGAGTCCGTCGGACAATTGATAAAACCATCAAGAGGCTGTTCAAACCGAATCCGGTTTTCGAACAGCCTCTTTTCGATCAGTATATCACCGCAAGCGGACCGTCAGTCCGCGTAGTTGTTGAAATAATTCTGCACGAGCACGATCGGCGTTCCCTTGTCTCCGCTGCCGCTCGTCAGATCGCACAGCGACCCTATGAGATCCGTCAGTCTGCGCGGGGTGGTTCCCTGTGTTTCCATGCGCCCGACAAGGTTCTTTGCCTTCTCGCGGATGCGCGCTCGAATCGCCGCTTCAAGCGCCTCGCCGGAAAGCGATTGGAATTCGTTGTCCGCAAGATATTTGAGCTTCAGCTCGTTCGGAAGTCCTTTAAGCCCATCGGTATATCCGGGGGATACGACCGGATCGGCCAGCTCCCAGATCTTTCCGACCGGATCCTTGAACGCGCCGTCGCCGTAAACCATCGCTTCGATATGCACGCCGGTACGCTTATAAATCTCGCTCCGGATCGCTTCCGCAACCTCCGGCGCGTTTTTCGGGAAGAGTTTCACGACGTTCTCCGTCGCCTTGTTGGAACCCAAAAGTCCGTATTCCGGCTGATATCCGCTGCCGTTTCTCGAGGCGTTCATGATATCGCACAGCGTCAGCACGCGCTTTGCGCCGGCCTTTGTCAACCGCCGCGCCGTTCTCACACGTTCGTGCACGTTGCAGCAGAGGACGTTTTCGGCATACCGCAATATGGCTGCCGGATCGTTCGCAAGCAGAATGACCGCTTCCGCGCCTTCCTCCTCGATCAGCGAACGATAATACGCGAGATAATTCACGCCCGTGAACGGATGGCACGGCTCGCCGAACTTTGCGACGAACTCCGCCTCGGTAAATGCGTCCGCGTACGGGTTCACGCCCGCATCGAGCAACGCGTCCTCGTCGATCAGATGGTTCCCTTCCTCATCGGCCGGATAAGAAAGCTGCACGACGACCTTTTTTGCGCCGCGCGCGATGCCGCGAAGACAGATCGCAAACCGGTTCCGACTCATGATCGGAAATACGACGCCGACCGTATCGCCGAGCTTTTCACGCACGTCCGCGGAAATATCGTCCACCGTGCAGTAATTGCCGTCCGCCCTTGCAACGACCGCCTCGGTCACCGCGACCACGTCACGGTCATGAAGCTGAAAGCCGTCGTCTTTTGCCGCCTTCAAAACCGCGTCCGCAACGATCGTCACCACGTCGTCGCCTTCGCGCACGATCGGCGCTTTGATGCCTCTCGAGATCGTACCTGCCATTTGATGTCCCTCCTTCGTCAAAAAACAAGTATTACCATACAGGAATGTGCGGCGTTTGTCAAGCCTCTTTCGCCGCAAAAAAAGAGCGCGTCCACGCTCCGGTTTTCTGATTGATTATTCGGCTCCTACCAGCGGAAGGAAGTTGGACTCGTCGGTTTCGGTTGCCGCGGCCAGCTCCGCAACGAGCACCTGCCGCGCCGTCAGATACATCTTCCGTTCGCCCGCGGAAAGTCCGCGATCACGGTCGCGCCGCATCAGGCACTTGACAACGTCTGCGACGACCATGATATCGCCGCCGCGCAGCTTGTCGAGATTGTCGCGGTAGCGCTGATTCCAGTTGTCGCTTTCTTCAGAGCATTCCTCCGTTTTCAAAAAGCCAACGACCTTTTCACAGGTTTTTTCGTCCGCCAGTGCGCGAAGCCCGACCTCGTCCGAACGCAGAACAGGAACCATCGCCGTCATGCGCCCGATGGTGAACCGCAGTCGATAATACTGCGCCGTTTCTCCGAGAATGGTCTGTTCTTCGATCGCTTCCACCACGCCGACGCCATGCATCGGATAGCAGACGAGATCTCCGATCTTATACACTGGATCCCCTCCTTCAGATTCTCTCGAATATATTATAGCGGAAAAATCGTGCTCCTGTCAAATAAAAAATTTACAATACCATAAGAATCTTTTTCTGTCAAGCGATTTTTTCGCATAAAAAAGCGCGGCCGAAACCGCGCTTTTGCATATCCTTGATTCTCAAATACGCTTGTCCTTGTCTACCAGGCGCAGGATAAGCATGCTGCCGATCAGGAAAATCACGGCGGACAGCAGCAGGATCCCCCAGGCAAGAAGCAGCTTGTCCCGATCGGAATATACTTCCTGCGGCACGTTAAAGCTGATTTTTGCGCCGCCAATCTCCAAGGGCGTCTGATAATAATCATACGAAGATCTCATCCCGGCGGATGAGTTTGCAATGCGCAGCGCAGCCTCAAGCCCCCATTTGCTGGCAGTGATGTTGGAAATGGCCTTGCTGATCCCGCCGTTCAGGGGGAAGATTGCGCCCGACATGACGAGCTGAATCACCAGCACGAACGGCATGATCGTCATTGCGGTGTTCTCCTTCCGCACAAGGCTTGAGATGAAAATCGCAATCGTGTCCGCCGCGAAGATCACCAGGAAGAACGTAATATACAGATCAAAGAAGCAGTTGGTCACGGTACCGGTTCCGTCGATGTTCTCTCCATACTTGATATAAAGCAGGATCAAGATGATCAAAGCCTCGATCGCGGAAAGGAACACTTCGTAGATCGCGTGCGCCGTGACATATGCGGAGAGCCTCATGCCGGTACGGTATTCGCGCTTGATGATTGCGCGTTCGCGGCAGATCGACTGGATCGAATTGAACAGGCCGACCCAGATGCATCCGCTGATCACCGTAAACAATCCGTTCTTCGTGGTTAAAAAATCATCCTTGAAAAGATCCTTCGTAACCGCCATGATGATGACCATGAGGATCAGCGTCGTAATAAAGTTCTTCCACTGCTTCTCGTTGACAAACAGACGGAAGCACTTTCCCAAATATACCCTGACCTGGCCGAACCAGGTAATTCTGTTTTTACTGTCTGCCATAACCCGCCTCCGCAAATCGACTGATAAACTCATCCGCACGACCTTCGCCGCCTTCGTTGACTCTGTTGACCCGCTTCACGATGTCCTCAAGGCGATCCGTTTCAAAGAACGCGCAGGCCTCCTGCGGCGTACCCGCAAACGCAAGTCTTCCGGTGTTGTTCTTGTCCTTGGCAAGAACGATGACCTTGTCGAACTGATCGAATGCGCGGTCCGGAATATGGGAAATGACCATGACGATCTTGCCCGTATCCGCGATCTTTCTGACGATATCCCACATGTTGTCCGCATTGGAACCGTCCAGGCCGGAGTCCGGCTCGTCAAGGAAGAACAGCAGCGGCTGCCCGACGTACTCGACGCCGATACTGAGCCTCTTGCGCTGACCGCCGGAGAGCTGACCGACCAGCTTGTCCTTTTCTTTTTCAAGGCCGAGCAGCTTCATCGTCTCGGCGACCGCTTCGCTCTGCGCCTTCCTGCTGTTGCCGAGGTGCATCTTCGCGGAGTCCTCCAGCGTATCCTTCACGACGTCGGTTCTGCGAAGCAGATCCTCCTGCTGCACGTAGCCGATCGCATGCTTCATTTTGTCGTATTCACGATAGATGTCGATATCGTCGTACTTGATGACGCCGTTCGCCGGTTCATAGCCCATGACGGCGTTGATAAACGTCGTCTTGCCTGCGCCGGATCCGCCGAGAATCAGAACGAGATTGCCTTTCGGAATGAACAGACGGATATCACGCAGCAACGCTTCCTTCCGGCTGAGTCCCTTTCGAACCGTGCGTTCCCGGATGTTGATCTGCAGTCCGCCCGGGCGTACCACCGGCGGCTTTCTCGCCGGATCGGTCTTGCGCTTCCACATCGTCTGACAGACGAGCGCGTTGCCGACACAGATGAAATACGTGCCGTCGATGATCACGACGTCCATCGGACTTAAAGGTCTGTTCAGTTCGCCGACACGGTTGTTGACGGCAAAGGGAGTAAGTCTGGAGAAATGCGAAACGGCAAAGCGTCCCTTCTGGTAGGAGAAGAATACGGACTGCATCGTCGGATCGCCCTCGCGTACGAGCTGGATCGTTTCGTTGGCGTTTTTGTTGACCGGGATACGGTCCCACGTCATTCCTTCGGGTATCCTGTCCACGAGAATCAGCACCGTATCGTTTGCGCGCGCGAGATCGAACGCGCTGTGGATGCGCACGATATCGCCGAACCGAAGCTCAAACCGGTCCGTTGCAGGCTGTTCGTCGTTCAGATACATGACGCAGCGCTTGCTGTAATTGCGCAGCCAGATCCTTCCGTCTTCCAGAAAGACTTCGCCCTGTTTGCGGTCCGCGTCCGCGGAAAGCGGAATATCCGGAACCGTGCTGTTCGCCCAGACGCTGCCGATGAGCATGCCGTTCAGAACGGGCAGAATGCGGGTCTCGCCGTTTCCGTTGATCGAAATAAAATATGAAGACGAAATAACGGGCTTGTTCTTTCGGTTGGAGAAAACGACCCTGGAGGTGCGCTGTTCTTCGCCGCCGACCACGCCCAGCCTCGTGCCGCTGCCGATGACGCCGAACTTGCTGCCCTTCTTTTCCGGCTGCACCTGAAGCGTCAGCTTTCTGTCGTCTGACCATTCCGGACGCGGAGCGATCGGCGCTCCCGCGAACGTGCCTGCGTTGTCCGCCGCCGAACGCAGCACACGCGACGGTGCGGTTTTCCCGGTCGGAAATTCCGGCTTGCGCTCGGGAGCGGGCGCTGCGGGACGCTCCGGCGCGGTCATTACGGGAGGCTCCGGCTTGCGCTCGGGGACGGGCGCTGCGGGACGTTCCGGCACGGGCGGTGCCGGAGGTTCCGCCTGATTCGTCTCTTCCTGAAGGGTTTTTCTGCCGAAGGAGGCGTTCTTATTGCTGAAGATCAGCCTCTTCGATCCGGTATTTGTCCCGTTTCCTGTGGATCCGGAACCGAACAGCGGTTTCTTCTCTTCCATTGTCCACCCCATAACTGTTTTTTGGATGATGCCGGACCGTTTCCCGACGTTCCGAACATTCTCCCATCATTTCGTATTATACCGATATCTGTCGAACTCGTCAACCGATTTACCCGGTTTTCCATCGTCACGCAAATAAAAAAGCACCGGGTTCGGTGCTCAGAAATCAGTCCAGCGGATCGTCCCGGTAATTTAACAGAAACCGTGCGCTCTTACGCGTGTACAACCGTTCGGCAAGTCCGTCCGCAACGGGGATCAGAATGCGCTCGTGCTCGCACTGTACCGGCGCGACTTCGTGCATTTGTCCCGTTAGACTGAAATTCAGGCAGGCGCAGTGGTGTCTGCAGCGATCTGCGATCGCACAGCCCTCGCAATCCGGTTCCGGATCGAGCGAAGCGCGATAGATTTCACGCTGTTTTTCTCTGTTGAGTCCGCTGTTCACGTCGCCCATGCGATACGCCGGAAGATTGAGGAACTGATTGCACGGATAAATCGACCCATCCCACGAAACGGACGGCTGGCGCATGCCAAGCTTGCATTCAAGACACGGCCGGTCATTCAGATACGCGGCGATCTTGGACAGAAAATTCAGATAATGCAGCGGCCGGACATCGTCAAAATGCGCGTCGCAAAGATCGGCGATCCGCTCGTACTGCGTCTTTAAAACCGCCATCGAAGCGTCGTCCCATCCCGCGTCGACGCGGTAGTCGATTGCTGTATTGATCCGTGAAAACCCCCGTTCGTACAGCCATTGAACCGATTCCGCCATCCGGTCGACCGTCGAAGGCATTACGGTCTGCATCGCGACCGCATTCGGCTGATATTCGAGAAGCAGATCGACGATCGGCTCAAGCCGTTTCATCGTGGGCTTGCCGTCGCGTGTAACGCGCTGAACGTCCTGCAAAAGCCCGTCGTGCGACAGCGCGATTTCAAGGTTCTGTGCGTTCGCAAACTGCAGAAAGCTCTCGTCCAAAAGCATACCGTTCGTCGTCATCTTGAACCGCACGGCAGTTTCGGCTGCCTTCGCCTTTTCCGACGCGTAACGGCAGATACATTCGATGACGCCCCGCTCGAGCATCGGCTCGCCGCCGAACAGCGAGAAGCCGTTTTTGCTGTGCCCGAAAGAGAACGCGAGATCGACCGCTTTCTTTGCGGTCTCCTCCGTCATGTGCGCGCGGCTGTGCGTTTCGTAACAATAACGGCAGGCTAAATTACAGTCTGCCGTCAAATGCAAAGTAAAATTCATACGGATTCCTCACGGTTTTTCGGTCTCTTCGGGAACAGCTATTTTGCCCATCAGCGCAGGTTCTTCACGGCCGTCCGATCCGTCTTCTCCGTCCTTGATGATGTCGCCGTTTTCGTCGACCGCCGGTTCTCCCTCAAGTATAAGATCTTCTTCGCCGGGATCAATCCCGACCTCTCCGTCGAGAACGAGCTCGTCAGTCGGCTCCGGCAGCGGTTCTCCACCCAGCAGGACTTCCTGTGTGCAGCCAGCCGTGCCCGCAAGCGCAACCGCCGCCGCGGTCGTGAGGATCGCTCCCTTTATGAGCTTTTTCGGATAGTTCGGACGGTATTCGCCGATCTGTTTTTGTTTCATTTTGCATCCCCTTTCGGTCGTTCTGTCTATATAGACAATCCGGTGGGCAAATGTGTTACATGGTTTTGACAAAAATTTTACGGTTCAAAAACCGCTACGTCGCCCATCAGCGTAACTTCCTCCGGATCCTCCGTCGGCTCCAGCGGCACGATGCCTTCAGTCCTGGGAAACTCGTCCGGCTGCGGCGGCTCGGTCGCGATATATCCCATATCCTGCAGATCAATACGCGTCTCGCCGTCGAGAATCAGCTCCTCGCCCGGCGTAGGTTGCGGATCCGGCGCGAATCCGGCAACGGCGGTATTCAGCTTACAGCCTGCCGACGTACCGAGCGCAAGCATCGCAGCCGCAGCGAGCGCCGCGCCCTTCACAACTTTTCTGGGATAGTTCGGCTGATAGCCGGAAAGCTTTTGCCGTCTCATATCGGTGCTCCTTTACTGTCTTCAACAACAATACCGCGCAAAGCAGCATTCGGTTGCAAAAAAGGGAACGAGCCGCTCGTTCCCCTCCCCCTTTTTTGATCAATCCTCGGACGTTTCGAGGCTCATGTCCATCAGACGCTTTAAGAAGCGGTGGTCGAACATCGTGCTCATCGGCGCGCGGTCGTGAATCGTTTTGACCGCCTGCGCAAACATCGGCGCCGCCGAGATCGTTCTAAGCTTCGTGCTCTCGTTTGCCCACGGGCATTCGAGCGTATCGGTCGATACGAGCCACTCGTAATCGCTTTCCTCAATGCGGCGGATCGCCTTCTGCGTCATGACATTGTGCGAAAGCGCGCCGTATACGTGCTTGGCGCCGTTCTCCTTGAGCGCTCTTGCAACGTCCACGAGTGTACCGCCCGTGATCGAGAAGTCATCCACGACGAGGCAGTTCTTGTCTTTGACGTCGCCGATGATGTTCAGCACCTTCGCGTCGCTCTTGTGGTCATAGCGCGTCTTATCGCCGATCGCGACCGGCACCTGCAGCGCCGTCGCAAACGAGTGCACACGCTTTGCGCTGCCTGCGTCCGGAGAAACGACGACGAGATCGTCGTTCACGATGCCCTGCCGTCTGACGTACTCGAGCAGCAGCGGACGCGCGGAAAGGTGATCGACCGGCTTTTTGAAGAAGCCCACGACCTGATCCGCATGCAGGTCCATAAACAGCACACGGTCAACGCCGATCGCCTCGATGCAGTCGGCGCATACGCGGGCGCGGATCGAAACGCGGGGCTCGTCCTTTTTGTCGCCCTTTGCATAGGAGAAATACGGAATGATCGCCGTGACCGAGTTCGCGCTGGAGCGCTTGAACGCGTCGATCCAGAAAAGCAGCTCGGTAAATTCGTCGTTCGGCTCGCGGCCGATCGGCTGCACGATATAAACGTCCTTGTCGCGAATGGATTCGTTGATGCGGACGAAGATGTTGCCCTCGTCGAACATGATCGTCGTTGCGTCGCCCATCTGCGCGCCGAGATAATCGCACATGCGCTGCGCAAACGGCCGTCCCGTTCTGCCTGCAAAGATCTTGATGATTCCGGATCCCGTATACATTTCTTTCCCCATGCCCCTTTTCGTCGTTATTTGCTCATAGCAAGATCAGTATATCATACCAATCCGAAAAGGGCAACCGTTTCCGCGGCTATTTTTCGACATTTTCCGTTTTCGCGAAAGGCAGAAGACCCTTCGTCGCTTCGCTCCTCAGGATGACAGACATACAAATACCGCCCGTTGCCGGACGGTTGTTGCACGATTTTCTAATTTGGATAGATCAACCTGTACGTTTCAACATGAAACGGCAACCGTTACCACGATTGCTACGATTATGCCAATCAATGCCAATCCCAAAAGGGTTCCCCATATTATCTTACTTCTGCGGTCACTTCTTGTTACCTGCTCCCCTTTACTAAAGGATCTCTCCATCGCGGAATCCACATCAAAGGACGGCTTCACAGCTTTCATTTTGTTGAACATTTCCAGATGATATGCCTTGTAAGTGTCTGCATATTTTTTCGTGATAATGTGCTGCCTATCATACTCCTCTACCATTTCTTCATATATTTTGAAAACTGTTTCGTTATCAAGACCTGTCAGCGCTTCTGCTATTTCGGTCAACTTACTGTTCCGATATTGTTCCCAAAGCAGATACTCGCCTTTATCAATTCCGTATCCGTTTTTGATAGTGCAAAGAACCGTCCTTGCAAGCACGTAATAGTGTACAGTCGCTTTATTATGGACTTTTTTCAATTTCGCGCCGATATTCATCAGCGACAGCGCCAATTCATGTTCTGCTTTTTCAAATAAAATAACGGTATCTTCGGAATTGTCGCTCTTGTAATTGCCGTAACCGTCTTTTGTCACCGTGTATACGAACCGGCTTCCTGCAAGCGCAAAGATATCGGCAACCATCTGATCGATCATCGGACGAAGCTCCGCTTCTTTAGTCACGTCAAAGCTATCGTCTACGATCGAAATGCTGTTGTTGAACGATTGAAACACCGCCTGGCGGCGATAAATATCGTCGCTCGTCAGTGTATTCTTTGCTTTTGCATACGCGCTGTAAAAGATCGCCTCGATGTTTCCGGGCTCGTCCCGTTCAACGAGATCGTAATACTTTTCGGCTTCCTCCCAGTCTTCCTTCTGCTTTGCGCGGCGCGCGTTTTCCAACGTACGCTTTACGGAATCCGTCGTGTCAACTTTGACGGTGCTTCCGGAGACGTCAACCTTTCCCTCAACCTCGACCATCAGCTTTCTTGCGCTTTCCGGCGTGTACTTCGTCCCGCAGTTCTGACAGACGTAGAAATCTCCGTCCTTCACGACGTCCTTGCTCGAACACATCTCGCATACGATTGCCTTCATCTTTGACCCTCCTCAGAATAAAAAATGTGCGGTTTCAAACGAAACCGCACCTGCATAAAGCACAGTCCCGTTTGTTGCCACACAAACTTTCGGTCAATCAAAAAGAAAGCCAAAGTGAGACCAGCATTCATGCCTGGATAAATGCTTCCCGTTCTGACTGACCGTTATTCGTTTGTGTGGCAGATACAGTATATCATATCTTTTGAGAAAGGACAACTGTTTTATCCGGTTTGCGCCCGTCATTCCTCCGCTCCGCCGAGCGCGGCGCGCATCTTTTCCACCGCCTTTTTCTCGATGCGGGAGACGTAGCTTCGTGAAATATCGAGGACGTTCGCGACCTCGCGCTGCGGCATCGGCGCCTCGCCCGAGAGACCGAACCGCAGGGTCAGCACGACGCGCTCACGCTTTGTGAGGGTCTTTTGCATCGTTTCGGCGATGATCGCCGCGTCGAGCCTGCCCTGCACCTGTTCGAAGATCGTGTCCTCCTCGGTACAGACGAGGTCGGCAAGCTTCAGCTCGTTTCCCTCCTTGTCGGCGCCGACCGGCTCCTCGATGGAAACGGTCTCGACGAGCTTCCGATCGCGCCGGAGGCTCATCAGAATCTCATTTTCAATGCACCGCGCGGCATACGCAGACAGCGTGCCCTTCGATTCGGAGAACGTCGAGACCGCCTTGATGAGTCCGATCGTGCCGATGCTGATCAGATCCTCCCGATCGCGCTCCGCTTTCTGGTATTTTTTCGCGATGTGTGCTGCAAGCCGCAGGTTATGCACGATCAGCTTCTCACGCGCCTCCTCGTCGCCCTCGATCAGCCGCCGCACCCACTTCTGCTCTTCCTCCGTCGAGAGCGGCTGCGGAAACGATCCGTTTGATCCGATCGCGCCGATAAACGCGATAGATTGCAGAAGCAGCCATAAAAAAGAAAACATACCCTTTCCTCCTTCAAGGAAGGGTATGTCGAAAACGCGCAGAAAAGAACGATTTTGTATTTAAGCGGAAACGCCGCAATTCACGTCAACGATCGGGTTAATCCCAATACTGCCGATACTCCTCGACGTTCTTCTGATGCTCTTCGTACGTCTTGGAGAACACGAGTTTACGCGTTTCCTTCGGGTTTGCGTTGCAGAAATACAGATAGCCGTCCTCGATATAGTCCTCGTCGGGATACAAAGCCGCATTGATCGCGGCGGCGCCGGGGTTAGAGATCGGCCCGATCGGAAGGCCTTCGTTCAGATAGGTATTATAGGACGAAACAATCTTGATCTCGTCGGCGGAGAACGCGTATCGGTCCTGACCGGTGATATAATTCAGCGTGGCGCAGGATTCAAGCTTCATCCCGCGGGCAAGACGGTTATGGAATACCGCGGAAACCTTTGCGAGATCATCCGGATCGCTCGCTTCGCGTTCGATAATCGACGCAAGCGTCATCACCTGGTCGCGCGTCATGTCCAGCTCCTGCGCGCGGGTGACCCACTCGCCGGAATAGACCTCATAGTAGTGCGTCAGCATCTTATCAAGAATCTCCTCGGGCGTCGAATCCGTGAAGATCTCGTAGGTATCCGGGAACAGATACCCTTCCAGCACGTATCGGCGCTCGCCGGGGTTCTTCAGCTCGGCGATAAACGAATACTTCGAGAACGCGGTCGCATCCCTGCACAGCGCAAGGAACGCGTCGGCGTCCGTCGTGATCGCGTCGTTTTCGCGAATCGCTTTTGCGATCTCCTCGACCGTTTTCCCTTCGGTCACAACGAGCCGCGCCGTGCGGCGCGCCGGATTGCCTTCGGTCAGTACGTCCACAATCTCGGGGATCGTCATGTTTTTCGAAAGGCGGTACGTGCCCGCTTTCAGGCTGTTCGCCTTTCCGACAAAGTCGACGTAGACCTTGAACGATGCGCTGGATACGATCAATCCCTTTTCACCTTCGCCGCACGCATGGTACAGCAGATCTGCTATTCTTCCGGCGGACGCGTCCTGCGGGATCACCACCTCATACGGCGTGGAATCGTCCGGATCGACGGCGGAAATGTAATGCGACAGCACAAAGCGGACCGCAACGACCACGGTCAAAGCAACCAGACCGATGCTCAAAAGCCACGTGGCGATCGGTCTCGTATAATGCCAGAACCGCTGCCAGCGCAGGCGAACGGCGCTCTGTTCGGTTTTGTCTTTCCGCTTCATAGGTTCAGTATAGCATGTCCCGTAAACTTTTTCAAGCGTTTACGCTTCCAGTGCGCCGAGGTCCAGCCCCACCGCTTCGGCAAGAATTTTGTAGATATCGCCGAGCAGCGCGTTCAGCCGGAATTCGGCCAGCAGGTATTCGGCGGCCGCGGTGTCGAACTGCAGAAGCTCACCGAGTTTTTGCAGCTTTTCGGTCGTCTCCGCATCCGGCGTTCCCGCAACCGAAGCCGCCTGCGCCTTCATGCGAAGCGCGTAAAACTCATCCAGCAGCGCCGCCGTTGCGGGCTGCGCATAGGCGCGTTCCTTCGTCTCGCGATAAGTCTGATATTCTTCGGACGAACGGAGCTTGTCCGCCAGAATCTTTGCATCGTCTAAAAGCATTTAATCTCCCGCTCCTTCCGGCAGCTTTAGGTTTTCTGCGCACCATGCATCGTTGTCCGCCGTCCATTCGGAGAACAGCGTATTGAAATCCTTGCCGAAAACTTCCTCGAAGCGCTCCGGTCCGATCGCCATATGCGAATAGACGAACTCCCTGCCGTAATGCTCGACCAGCCAGTCGAAGAAACAGCACGCCTCGATATAGCTGAGCGCACCGATTTCCGGATTTCTCACCTGCGCCTCCGTCAGCGTCATGCCCGTCTGATTAACGGCAAGATACGGCATTCCGATCAATTCACCCGAACGGATCTGCGCCGCCCACGCATAATACACTTTTCTTTTATCCGGTTCTCCGTTCGCGTCCGATAAACCGTACTGCCGGTACATTTCCCTGTCCTCTTCCGTAAGGGTGGAATGCGAGAGCCGGTTATAGCAAACGAACCGCGAAATGTACTCCGCGATGCACTCCGACCAGAAATCCGTCTTCAGCTTGAAGGTGCAGCATTTGTGCGTGAGATAATGCACATATTCATGCAGCAAACCCTCTCTTGCATGTTGAAAATCGTGATAAACGTAGATCAGATCCATATCCCAGATGCAATACGCGCCGAAATAGTCCGACTTTCCGTTCCCCGTGCGTCCGGCAAAATCCGTCCAGATGTCGATGCACGGGATGTCCCCGGTCAGATAATCCCGCAGCGCGTCGATCGCGTCGGCAAAATCCGCTTCCTGCTCCGTGAGCACCTCGCCGAGCTCCCGATAGAACGTTTCTTCGCCCAGAAGATCAATATCCGCCTGCGCCAGATACCATGTCGCGTGCGGCGTGCGGACGATATACGGATAGACCTCCGTATTCCGGATATCGTTTTTCTCGACCCGGTACGGGCCGACCTTCCGTCCCTTTGCGCAGCCGGTGAACAGCCCTGCGCACAGGATCAGCGTCAGAATCAACGCTGCGATGCGGATACTCTTTCTCATGGAAAACGTCCCTGTTCTTTATATTTCGATCACGATCGGCAGGATCATCGGCGTTCTGCCGGTCTTGTCGTACAGAAACGATTTGAGCCTGCTCTTCACCGTGTTCTTGACCGACGAATAATCGCCCTTGCCCTTCTCCTCAAACTGCTTTGCCGTCTCATACACGAGCTCGCTCGCTTCGGCGATCAGCGGCTCGTTGTCGCGCATATAGATGAATCCGCGCGAATAGATCTCGACCGGCGCGAGCAGCTTTCCCGTCTCGGCGTTGAGTAGGATGACCGATGCGACCAGCCCGTCCGTGGACAGGGTCTTCCGATCGCGCAGCACGACGTCCTCGATGTTCTGAAGGCCGTCCACCATCAGGCTCCCCGCTTGCACGGTTTCGTTCATGACGCCCTTCCTTGCGGACAGCTCGATTACGGCGCCGTTGTGCGCGATGAACGTGCGTTCTTTGCTTACGCCCTGCTCCATGGCAAGGTCCGCATGCATCTTGAGATGACGCGCTTCGCCGTGCACCGGAATGAAGTATTTCGGTTTCGTAATGCCGAGCATCAATCTCAGCTCGCCCGCGCAGGCATGTCCGGAAACGTGCACGTCCGCCATCTGATCGTATACCACGTCCGCGCCCTTTGCGTACAGCGCGTTGATCACCCGCGCCACCCCGCGCTCGTTGCCGGGGATCGCGCTTGCGGAGATGATGACCGTGTCGCCCGCGCCGACGTTCAGCTTGTGCGTGGAATTCGCCATGCGGAACAGTCCACTCATCGGCTCGCCCTGGCTGCCGGTGGTCATGACGCAAACCATGCTGTCCGGAAGATTCTTGAGATGCTCCACGCGGACGATCTTGTCCGTCGGGATGTGCAGATATCCGAGCTCCTGCGCGAACTTCACGATCTGCTCCATGCTTCTGCCCTGGAAACAGATGACGCGTCCGTGTTCGATCGCGACGTCGGCGACCTGCTGAATGCGATACACGTTCGACGCGAACGTCGCCACGATCACTCGTCCCTGTGCCTTTGTAAAGACGCGTTCAAAGGTCTTTCCGATCTCCTTTTCGCTCTGGGTAAACCCGGCGCGCTCGACGTTCGTGCTGTCGGATAAAAGCGCGAGCACGCCCTTGGAGCCGTAATACGCGAAACGGTTGATGTCGATCGGCTCCCCGTCGATCGGCGTCAGGTCGATCTTGAAGTCGCCGGTATGGATCAGCGTGCCGACCGGCGTGCGGATCGCGAATGCGACCGCCCCCGCGATCGAATGCCCCGTCTTGATGAACTCGACGGAAAAGCACCCGAGCTTAACGGCTTGTCCCGGATCGACGTCGATCACCTCGACGTCGGTGAGCTTGTGTTCCTCCAGCTTGTGCCGGATGAGCGCGTTGGTAAACCGCGTACCGTAAATCGGACAGCGGAAACGCTCCATCGCGTAGGGAACGGCGCCGATATGATCCTCGTGACCGTGTGTAATGCACATGCCGCGGATGCGTCCCGCGTTTTGCTCAAGGTACGTCATGTCCGGAATGACTACGTCAATCCCGGGCATTTCCTCGTCCGGGAAGATCAGGCCGCAGTCGATGATCAGGATGTCGTCCTGATACTCGATCACGGTCATGTTTTTACCAATCTCCCCCACCCCGCCCAGCGGGATGATTTTCAGTTTATGCTGCATAAAGATATTGCTGTATTGTCCTTTCCTTAATCGACTTCCCCGTAGAAAAACAGGTTGCCGCCGATATCCTGATAAAACCTGCGCCCGCCCCAGCTCTTGCCGAGGCGTGCCGCGCAGAAGAAGAGCACGCTTTCCGGCAGATCGAGGTTGCCGTACACGAAAATATCGCGCGCAGCTTCCACGATCGCTTCCGGCGGCTCCAGAGTCTTGAAATCCTTGTGATGGATGACCGAAAACTGTCCCTTGCGATATGCTTCGGTGGTGATATCGGTCACCTTCCCGCCGAACCGCGGCGCAACGCAGCGATTGAAGATCACGCACAATACCGCGCGATACGCCCGTTCGTTGCGCCCGCCCGCTTCGAGATACGCGACGCGCGCGGCAAGGATCAGATCCTCTTCCGTCACCGTGAACGCCTGCGCATACCGGGAAAGCGGGCGCATGCCCCGATGCAGAACCGGCTGAGGTTCGCCGTCGGCAAACGCTTCGACCGCGTCTTCGGATTCCTCCGATTCCTTCCACATAACCCAGTTCGGGTCCCAAGAATTCGGATCGGTACTCTCTTCCGCAGAAAACGCGTTCAAAAGCGGGTCGTGCGCATCGGTTTCCGCGCTTGCGTACGCAAGCGGGAGCAATAGAATACAGAGCCAAACGGCAAGTAGGCGCTTCATCGTCCGTCCTTTCCCGGGCGGAGAGCGCCGCCCGTTACAAGATGTATTTGGAGATGTTGTCCTCACTCCACTCGGCGGACAGGTGCGCGTTGACGTAGGCGCCGTCCACGACGACGTCGATCATCGGATGCTGACCGTTCGCGTTGAAGGAGATATCGTTCAACAGATTCTCCATTACCGTATGCAGGCGGCGTGCGCCGATATTCTCATTTTGCTCGTTTGCGCGGAACGCGAATTTTGCAATTTCGCGCAGCGCGTCCTCGGTGAAGCTCAGATTCACGTTATCCGGCTTTAAAAGCGCGGCGTACTGTTTGGTGACAGCGTTCTCCGGCTGCGTCAGGATCGCGTAAAAATCGTCCTCGGTGAGATCCTTCAGGGTCACGCGGATCGGGAATCGGCCCTGCAGCTCCGGGATCAGATCGGTCACCTTCGCCACGTGGAACGCGCCCGCGCCGATGAACAGGATGAAATCCGTCTTGACCGGGCCGTACTTCGTCGCGACCGTCGTTCCCTCGACGATCGGCAGGATATCGCGCTGCACGCCTTCTCTGGACACGTCCGCGCCCATGTGATTGCTGCTTCCCGCGATCTTGTCGATCTCGTCCAGGAAGATGATGCCGTTCTGCTCGGCGTTATAGAGCGCTTCGCGGTTCACGTCGTCCATATCGATGCGTTTCTCGGATTCCTGCTGCATGAGGATCGAACGCGCCTGCCTCACCGGCATCTTTTTGGAGCGTTTCTTTTTCGGAAGCAGGTCGCCGAGCATGCCGCCCATATCGAGCTCCATGCCGCTTGCGCCGAACATCATCGCGTTCACGCTCTCCTCGACCTCGATCTCAACGGTCTCGTTTTCGAGAAGCCCGGCGCGCAGGCGTTCCAGCGTCTGTTCCTTTAAGGACTTTCTCGCCTGCTGCTCCTCCTCCGTGGGTTTCGGTTCCTCCTGCTCTGCTTGTCCGCTTCCGAGAAGAAACTGCAGCGGATTGACGGGCTTTGCATGCCGCTTCTGCTGCGGCAAAAGAAGCTCCGTAAGCCGCTGTTCGGTCGCGGCTTCCGCCGCGTCCTTCACAAGCTCCATCCGCTTCTGCTTCGTCAGCCGGATCGACTCCTCGACAAGGTCGCGCACCATGCTTTCCACGTCGCGGCCGACGTACCCGACCTCGGTATACTTCGACGCCTCGACCTTGACGAACGGCGCGTCGACGAGCTTTGCAAGTCTCCTGGCGATCTCGGTTTTGCCGACGCCCGTCGGCCCGAGCATAATGATATTCTTGGGCGTAATCTCCTCGCGGAGCTCCGGCGGCAGGCAGCTTCTGCGGTACCGGTTCCGAAGCGCAATCGCGACCGCGCGCTTTGCTTCATCCTGACCGATGATATACCGGTCCAGTGCGTTTACGATTTCTCTCGGGGTCACGGACGGATCACCTCCAGATTGATATTGCCGTTGGTAAAGATGCAGATGGATTCGGCGATCGCCATCGCTTCCGCCGCGATCTCCTCGGCTCGCATATCGGTGTGCCGCTTCAGCGCCTTTGCCGCCGCAAGCGCGTAGAGTCCGCCGGAACCGATCGCCGCAATGTCGTCATCCGGTTCAATAACGTCGCCTGTACCGGACACGATCAGAAGATCGTCCTTGTCCGCGACGATCATCATCGCTTCCAGTTGACGCATCATCTTGTCGCCGCGCCAGTCCTGCGCCAGCGCGATCGCCGCGCGCTTTAAAGCGCCGCCATGCATTTCGAGCTTTGCCTCAAACCGGTCGCACAGTGTGAACGCATCCGCGGTCGAACCGGCAAATCCCACGACCACACGATCGTGATACAGCCTGCGGACCTTCTTTGCGTGCGCCTTCATGATCGCCTGCTGTCCCATTGTAACCTGTCCGTCGCCCGCGATCGCGGTCTCGCCGTTGCGCTTAACCGCTATAACGGTCGTTCCCTTTAACTGTTCCATCGGGTAAACCTCCTCATAATTCGTGTTCCTGTATGATCGCGCGAAGCGTATCCTTCGCGCGCGCCGCGATCCGCTCACAGCGTTCCTGCTTGCCTCTGACGCGTTCTTTGAGCGGATCCATAATGCCGAACGTCACGTTCATCGGCTGAAAATCGCCGCCGTTGTATTCGGCAACGTAATGTCCGAGCGCGCCGATCGCGGTTTCGGACGTAAAATCGATCGGCGCTCTGCCTTCGAGCTTTTCGATCAGCGCGATCGCGGCAAGCAGCCCGCTCGCCGCCGATTCCACGTAGCCTTCCACGCCGGTCATCTGCCCCGCAAAGAACAGGAGCGGATCGTCGCGAAGGGAGTAATCGAAGTTCAGAAGCTTCGGCGACTCCAGAAACGTATTGCGGTGCATCACGCCGTAACGCGCATACTCCGCGTGCTCCAGTCCCGGGATCATGCCGAACACGCGCTTTTGCTCGGAAAACTTCAGATTCGTCTGAAATCCGACGATGTTATAAAGTGTGCCGTCGGAATTGTCGCGCCGTAACTGCACCACCGCAAACGGGCGTTTTCCGTTTACTTCGAGTCCGACGGGCTTTAAAGGTCCGTATGCCAGCGTCAGCTCTCCGCGCTTTGCCATGACTTCGACGGGCATACAGCCCTCGAACACGCGCGGCGTTTCAAAGCTGTGAAGCGGGGCCGTCTCCGCCTCGACGAGCGCATGGTAAAACGCGAAATACTCGTCGCGCGTCATCGGGCAGTTCAGATAATCCGCGCCGCGGTCGTACCGCGACGCCGCGAAAACCTTGTCGTGATCGAGTGAATCATACGAAACGATCGGCGCAGCCGCGTCGTAAAAATGCAGGCTTTTGCCGAATCGCCGTTCGATCGCCTCGCTCAAAGCGTCGCTTGTCAGCGGTCCGGTCGCTACGATCGCGGGCGAAGCGGGAAGCTCTTTGAGCTCCTCTTCCACGACCGTCAGGTTCGGAAACGCCCTCAGCTTCTCAGTCACGTATGCCGAGAAGCCCTCGCGATCGACCGCAAGCGCTCCGCCTGCGGGCACGCGCGTTTTGTCCGCCGCCTCCATGACCAGCGAGCCGAGCGTACGCATTTCCTCTTTCAGAAGTCCGACCGCGTTCTGGATCCGGTCCGAACGCAGCGAGTTCGAACAAACGAGTTCCGCAAAGCCGTCGCCCTTGTGCGCGGGCGTGCGTTTTTTCGGTTTCATCTCGTACAGCGTTACCGGATACCCGCGTTTCAGCAGCCGGTACGCGGCTTCCGCGCCGGCAAGCCCGGCGCCCGCGACGGTTACGTTCGGTTTATGCATCGGTCTTCTTGCTCTTTCGCAGGATCTCTTTGCAGTTCGGGTCCGCGCACTGAATGAACGTGCCGTTCTGCCCGTGCTTCTGCACCATCATGCCGCCGCATTTCGGGCAGCGGGTCTTGACCGGCAGATCCCAGCTCGTGAAGTCGCAGTCGGGATAGCGTTCACAGCCGTAAAAGACCTTTTTCTTGCCGTGCTTTTTCACGATCGCCGCGCCGCACTTCGGGCACGGAACGCCCTCGACGATTTCGACGATCGACTTCGTATTGCGGCAGGTCGGGAAGTTGGGACAGGCAAGGAACTTTCCGTACCGGCCCATCTTATAAACCATCATCGCGCCGCACTTCTCGCACGGAACGTCGGAAACCTCGTCCGGAATCCTGATCTTTTCCGCGCTCTTTTCGGCGGTTTCGACCGTCTTCATGAACGGATCGTAGAACTCGCCGACGACGCTTTGCCATTTCTCGGACCCGTCCTCGACGGAGTCCAGCTCCTCTTCCATGTTCGCGGTGAACGCGATGTCCACGATGTCCGGGAAGCTCGATTTCATCAGCCCCGTCACTGCAAAGCCGAGCTCGGTCGGCACAAGCGATTTCTTCTCGCGCATGATATAGCCGCGATCCACGATCGTGGAGATCGTCGGCGAATAGGTCGACGGACGGCCGATGCCTCTTTCTTCGAGCGTCTTAACGAGCGTCGCCTCGGTATAGCGGGACGGCGGCTGGGTGAGTTTCTGCTGCGGATCAAGCTTTTCCTTCCGGAAGCGGTCGCCCTCCGCAATCGGCGGAAGCTGCACGGCGTCGTCATCGTCAACGTCCTTTCCCTCGGTGTATACCGCGGAGAAGCCCGCAAAGCGCACGCGCGAACCGGTCGCCTTGAACTGCACACCGTTCGCGTCGAACGTGACCGAGGTCTGATCCAGTACGGCGTCGCTCATCTGGCTCGCGAGGAAGCGCTCATAAACGAGCTTATAGAGCTTATACTGGTCACTCGAAAGATACGGCTTCAGCGTTTTCGGATCGTTCTTTACGTCGGTCGGGCGGATCGCTTCGTGCGCGTCCTGTGCGTTGCGGCGTCCGCGATACACGTTCGGCGTCTTCGGCATGTATTCCTCGCCGAAGGACGAAAGGATGTACGATCTCGCGGCCTTCTGCGCTTCATCGGCAACGCGGACGGAGTCGGTACGGATGTACGTAATGAGACCCGTCGCGCCCTTCTTGCCGATCTCCACGCCCTCATAGAGCTGCTGCGCAACCATCATTGTGCGCTTGGTGGTGAAGCCGAGCTTTCTGGAAGCGTCCTGCTGCATGCTCGACGTCGTAAAAGGCGGCGCGGCGTGCTTGTGCTTCTCGCTGTTTTTGACTTCGGTCGCGGTGAATTCCGCGTCCCCGACCCGCGCGATGACCGCGTTGGTCTGTTCCTCGGTCCGAAGGTCGACCTTGCTGCCGTCGAGTCCGAAAAAGCGCACGTCGAACGTCTTCTTGCTCCCCGCGCGAAGCTTCGCCGTCAGCGTCCAGTATTCCTCCGGAATGAACGCGTTGATCTCGTCCTCGCGATCGCAAACGATGCGCGTCGCGACCGACTGCACGCGGCCGGCGGACAGACCCTTTCGAATCTTGACCCAAAGGATCGGGCTGATCTTATAGCCCACGATGCGGTCCAATACGCGGCGCGCCTGCTGCGCGTCGACGAGGTCCATATTGATCGTGCGCGGCTTTTTGATCGCGTTCTTCACCGCGTTTGCGGTGATCTCGTGAAACTCGATGCGGCACTTGCTCTTCACGTCGAGCTTCAGGATCTGTGCCAGATGCCACGAGATCGCTTCGCCCTCGCGGTCAGGGTCCGTCGCGAGAAGGACGCGATCGGCTTCCTTCGCTTCCTTCTTAATGCGTTCCAGCACGTCCCCGCGGCCGCGGAGCGTGATGTATTTCGGTGTAAAGTCGTGCTCGGTATCGACGCCGAGCTGCGATTTCGGAAGATCGCGAACGTGTCCGTTGCTCGCCACGACCTTGAACTTTCCCCCTAAGAATTTACCGATCGTCTTTGCCTTTGCGGGCGACTCGACGATCACCAGCGTGTTATTTGCTTCTGCCATAGTTTGACTCTCCTTCGGTTATTGGTCGAACGTTACGACCGTATGGATGGTATCGAGCGCGTAGATACGGCCCGGAAGTTGCTTGATGACTTCGGAAAACAGCAGCCTTGTCAGCGCCGCGTTCAAATCCTGCGCGGAACAGTCGATCCAGTCGAGCAGCTCGTCGGCGTCCTTTTCGCCCTGCAGCAGCGCCATATAGATTTCCTGCCCGATCGCGCCGAGTGCGGTGAACGTCACTTTTTTCGCCGCGCCGTTCAGCACGTCGTCTCCGGCGTCGTCGATAAATTCCGAAAGGATATCGGCCGCCGAGGTCACGGGCTTCGCTTCCCCGCGCGCGAGCATGCGGTTCGTGCCGATGCTCATCGGATCCGTAATGCGTCCCGGAACCGCAAAGACATCCCTGCCCTGCTCACGTGCGAAGTCCGCCGTGATCGACGTGCCGCTGCGCTCGCCCGCTTCGATCACCACGACCCCGCGGGAAATACCCGACAGGATGCGGTTGCGGATCGGGAAGTTCTGCGCAAGCGGCGGCGTTTTCGGCAGAAACTCCGTGATGAGCGCTCCGCCGTGATCCAGCACTGCCTGATAGAGTCTGCCGTTATCCTGCGGATACGTTACGTCGATCCCGCAGCCCAAAACACCGATGACCGGACAGTCCGAGGACGTGACCGACAGCGCGCCCTTTGCGGCAGCGGAGTCGATTCCCGCGGCAAGACCGGTCACAACGGTCGCCCCGCGCTCCGCAAGCTGTTCGCCCAAAAGCTCCGCAACCTCCCGTCCGTAATCGGTGCAGTTGCGCGCGCCGACCATCGCGATCGGCAGCGGCAGCTCCTTCGGCAGCGTTCCTTTATAGAACAGCACCGACGGCGGATCGCAGATCTCGGAAAGCAGCGCAGGATATTCTTCCGACTCGGGCGTTGCGATCTTCACGCCGTTTTTCAAAAGCCAGTTCGTATAGCGATCCAGAAAGCGTTCGTCGGCCGCCGCAATCAGCCGTTCGCGCACGTTTTCCGACACGTCGGAAAACTGCTCGAATTCGCGCCGCAGAATCGCCTCATGCGCTTCCGAAAGATCATCGAACCGGCTGAGCAGTTCAAAGAACAGCTTCGGATTCATGCTCGTCGCGTAGTTCAGCCACAGCCACAGCCGCGTCGTCTCATCCATCGGATCGCGCCCCTTTCCGTTTTACAATACTTCGGAACATATCATAGCATGAAAGATTTCGGATTTCAATCCTATTTATATATGCAATTGTGACAATTCCGAAACAAAAAGCCCCGCGATCTGATCGCAGGGCAGGAAAAATGACGATTTATACGTTCGAGAGCATGGACATGCTGCGGTACTGGATCGCCTCGGCGTAGTGTTCGGGAAGGATCGTTTCGCTGTTTTCAAGATCCGCAATCGTCCGCGCGACCTTTAAGACGCGCTGATAGGCGCGCGCCGAAAGCTGCAGCCGTTTGAACGCGTCACGGAGAAGCTTTTCGGACTCTCCGGTCGGGTTGCAGTACCGGCGGATCAGTTCGCCGCTCATCTCGGCGTTCGTGCGAATGCCGTCCGCTTTGAACCGCTCGCGCTGGATCTCCCTTGCAGCGGTCACGCGGGCGCGGATCGTTTCGGAGTTTTCCGCGGGCTTCCGGTCGGTGATCTCCCGATAGCCGACCTCGGTCATCTCGATATGCAGATCGATTCGGTCGAGCAGCGGCCCGGAAATCTTCCCCGCATAACGGCGGATCTGCGAAACCGAGCAGGTGCACGGCTTCGTGCGCGAACCGCGGTTGCCGCACGGACACGGGTTCATCGCCGCGACCAGCAGAAACTTTGCGGGATACGTCGCCGTCGCCGCGGCGCGGCTGACCGTCACAAAGCCGTCCTCCAGGGGCTGCCGCAGCGCTTCGAGCACGTTTCTCTGAAACTCCGGCAGCTCGTCTAAAAACAGTACGCCGTTGTGCGCGAGGCTGATCTCTCCCGGCATGGCGCGTGTCCCGCCGCCGATCAGCGCCGTCGCGCTTGCTCCGTGATGCGGCGCGCGGTACGGCCGTTCCGTCACGAGCCCTTCGGTGCCCTTCATCGCGCCGGTGATCGAATGGATCTTCGTCGTTTCCAGCGCTTCCTCGAACGTCATATCCGGCAGGATCGACGGAAGCGCGCGGGCAAGCATCGTTTTGCCGCTGCCCGGCGTGCCGCACAGAAGAATGTTGTGGTTTCCGGCAACCGCGATCTCCGCCGCTCTTTTCGCCGCGGTCTGTCCGCGGATCTCGGAAAAGTCGACCGCGTTCTTATGTGTGCCGCCCGCAAACGGCTTCGGCTCGACCGGCGCGATCACCGTTTCGTCCCGCAGATGCGCGACGAGCGCGGCGAGGTTTTCGACCGGGAACACCGTCGCGCCGTGGATATACGCCGCTTCCGCCGCATTGTCCTTCGGCACGAAAAAGATCGAATAGTCCTTATGATACGCGTCGATCAGCATCGGCAGGATGCCGGAGATCGGGCGAACGGTTCCGTCGAGCGCAAGCTCGCCCAGAACGATCGCGCCGCGCGGAACCGGCTTTAAGCACCCGCTTGCAATCAGGATGGAAAGCGCGATCGGCAGGTCGTAGACCGAACCCTCCTTTTTGAGGTCGGCCGGCGCAAGGTTGACCGTGATGCGCGCGGCGGGAAACGCAAACCCCGAGTGGCGGATCGCGGCGTGTACGCGCTCGCGCGATTCCTTGACGGCGGCGTCCGGAAGTCCCACCGTTTCATAGTTCGGCAGCCCCGGAGCAATATCCGTTTCCACCGTGACCGGGTACCCGTTCAGGCACACGAGTCCGTAGCTTTCCACCTTTGCAAGCATCGTTTATTCCTCCGTATTCTCCGGCCGGTCCTCCGGCTCGGCCATCTTTTTCCGCTTGCCGAAGACAAACAGCTTATTGCCGATAAAGTTTACGATCAATGTCAACGGGAACGCCAGCAGCATGCAGAAGCGGTCGGCGTTCAGGAGCTTCGTAAGCCAGTTCTCACCCGCAAAACCGATCCACCAATCGCCGAGGTGCAGCGCGTCGCGGAACAGAAGCTGCAGCAGGACAGAAATCCCGAGCGTGATGAGATTGACGGTCAGAAACGACAGAATTTCGCGCGTGTCGCGGCGGCGCTCCTCGCGGAACGTCCACCGGGAATTCCAGAAATAGCTGTTCGCAACTCCGCAGATATATCCGATGATCCGCGCAAGAACAAACAGGCCGAACGCCGCGTTCAGCGCAAACGTCACGCCGTAATCGACGAGCGTGTTGGACACGCCGATCAGGGCAAACTGAATAAACTGCAGCGTGCTTTTTTTCTCAGGTAATGGTGACATAATAGACCTTTCCGAACGGCGTCAGAACGTTCTCAATGAACCGCGCGTACGCGTACGGCGCGGGGACGCAGGAGATCGCAGGCAGCATCATCAGGAAGACGACCGTTGAAACAATGAGCCATGCCCACTTGAACCATGCCGTCTTCGGATACTTTTGCTCCGCGTAGTACAGAAGCAGCAGCGTCAGCAGCATCATGAACGGAATCGTCGAGAAATAGTGATACAGGAACACGCACCGGGTGACGAGCGCCCACGGCAGAAGTCCCGCAAGAATGCCGGCGACGACGACCGCAAACGCACGATCTTTTCTGCACGCGCGGTTTTTGAACCATTCGACGATTGCGAAGACCGCGCCGAACGCGGAGATATACCAGATCGCCGGATTGCCGGTGCTGCAGATGTTGTAGATCCATTTCTTTCCGTTGACGATCGGATAGCCTGAATCGAACCAGACGGATTTCTGCGCAAGCGGCCACTGATACCATGTCGACTGACACATATGCGTCGCGTCGAGCCGGCTGTGATACCGGTACATACTGACCTGTTTTCTCCAGAGTACCTCGAGCTTTTCGGAGAGCGTCACGCTGTTCTGCTCGATATAGTAGCAGTAATTCGTGAGCACGTACAGAACGATCGGGATCACGACGAAGAACAGGCAGCACCACACCGGCGTCATCAGCAGATTGTTCAGCGTGAGATCGACGTCGTCCCGTTTCCGGAGCATCAGCCGGAACACGATCGCCGACGCGATCGCAACGACTGTCAGACTGATCAGCGTAGCGTAGAACCACGGCTGCAAGAAGACCTTGTTAATCGTATCGACGCCGTACGCCGGATCCGTTTCCGTAATCTGCTTCGTTCCGTCCCAGACAAGATGCTGATAATCGCTGCGCACGATCCACGTTCCCGCAAAATGCAGCAGCACCACGGTCAGAACGAACACCACCGGCGCATATGCGAGCACGTTGACCGGCATTTTTTTGCGCGTGTCCTTCGGCGGATCGGCACGAAGCGCGGCTAAAACGGTATCGTTGCCGGTCGCCTCCGCGCTTGCAAGCCGCCGCGCGTATTCCTCTTCCTTTTCCCGCAGCTCTTTCTTCTCCCGCACGCGGCGTGCGATGATGCGGACAAGGTTATAGATCAGATCGCCGAAATAGAGCACGGCAAGTCCCGCGCCGGAATACAGGCACGTCCACTTCGACGACGCGCCGAGCCCGAACGAAAGCCCGCAAAGCCCGAGCGCAAGCAGTTTTTTCCAGTACGGCCGCTTCTCGAAATCCTCCGCGATATAATCGCCCATAAAGAGGAACATCAGCAGCGTGAAAAACAGCGCGTACGTGTCGATCGTTGCGATGCGCGTCTGCGCAAAGTGCATGCAGTCGACCGAGAACAGCGCCGCGGTGATAAACGCGTAATCCGTGCGGCGGAAAATGCGCTTGCCGAACACGTACAGCACCGCAAGAATAAATACACCGAACAGCGTTCCCGCAAACCGCCATCCGAACGGCGTCATGCCAAACATGCGGATGCCGAGCACGATGAACAGCTTGCCGAGCGTCGGATGCGTCCATTCATAAATATCATAGCCGTCGCGCGCCGCGACCTCGCCGCCCGCAGCATGATACAGATTATCGTTCTGCGCGATCTCATACGCGGTGCGCGCGTGATAGATCTCGTCAAAGATCATGCCGGTCAGCGCGGACGATTCCAGCGTCGCCGCATCCTGCTCGTCAAGCAGCTTTTCCGCGCCGTCCCGCGGCTGATATACCGTCGCGGGAAGAATGCTGTCCCCGCTGACGACGGCGATCTCGTTCATCGAAATCCTGCCGCTTTCCACGTACAGAATCAGATAGCGCGTCTGAACGGACAGCGGATTCTCCTCATTCACAGCCGGAATCCACTTATACATATCGCCGTAATCCTGCGAATACGAGAAAAGCGGCTCCGCCTCGTACGGACGGAAAAAGCCGTCGATGAACGCGCTTTCATCGTATACCGAAAGCTCGCCTTCGGCAATGCTGCCGTAAAAGCGCACGTTGGTAACCGTGCTTTCCAGACCGAGATCCACGACCACGGTCGTTCCGGCGTCCGCGCTCCATACGGTCTGCGGCGCCTGCAGACTGCCGAGGTTGATAAAGGCAAACAGCGAATACACCGCAAGCAGGATAAGCAGCATGATATAATCGCGCTTGCTCATCCGGCGTCCGTCCTCTGTGCAGATCTCTCTGCGGAAGCGATTAAAATCCATGATGCTCACCTCCGTTTGCTGTGCTGATCGGGAAGCGGCCTGTTCTTCCGGTCTCCCGCGCCTTCCGCAGCGGGATCGCCGGGATCGAAGACAAGCGCCTTATGAATGCTAACCGCCGTGAAATACAATGCCGACGCGACTTCCAGAAGCGAAACCAGCGCGATCATTTTGTTGTGCAGCTCCCCGCCGCGGATCACGTGGGCCGCGCCGTCGGAAACGACGTACATCGCAACCATTTCGTTCATAAACGTCGTAACCGTCAGCATGCAGAGCGCCGAGAGCTTATGCGGATCGCGGTCATATGCGTACGCAAACGCAAGGAAGAACAGCACCGGAAGGATATAGCGCTCGTGCATCTTGTGCCCGAACGTAAAGATCCACACCATGAAGAACGCCGCAAGCAGGAAGATCAACCCACGGTTCCCATAGACGGAGTATCCGCTTCTCCGATGACGAATCCAATACAGGATAAACAGCCCTGCGGTCAGCGCGCATGCCGTTGCGATACCGAGAACGCCGAACAGCTTCCACGTCAGATCCGCGCCGAACAGCTTCCCAATGAGCGCAAGCAGAAACGTTGCGCCGAACGCGCAGGCGGCAAGCAGCAGCGTCTCCGTGCCGAAAACCGTCGCTCCGCCCTTCTTTGCCCAATCGCGCAGACGCATGCCGCGGGACTCATGCAGAGCGATTCCGGCGAACGCGCCGATCATCAGGAGTCCGTACAGCGGGAATTTGTTGATCGCCTTCAATAAATCATTTCCTCCGGGCGATTCCGAAGTGAAGTTCGCGGCCAGAAACCGTAAAAAGCCGAACACACACACAGCCGCGCACGTACCGAGCAGCTCGTAAAACATGGTTTTTTTCCGGCCGTCTTTGTTCGTGCGCATTTCGTTCCACGCGCGCAGGACGAGCGTCGGGATGCCGATCAGAAGTGCGGCGCGCGAGAACAGCTCGTTGCATTGCAAAAAGATCTCTCCGACAGATGCGTTGCCGAACATGGCGAGCGGGACCCGGACCGTCGCTTCGTCGTCAATATACAGTCTTGCCCAGTTTCCGCCGAACAGCGTCAGGAAGTTGTACCCTTCGACGGACGCGTAATTGTATCCGTCCGTTGCCGTTAAAAACCGCTCGACAAGCCACAGTATGGACATGTTTTCGCCCCGGAACAGCAGCGTTCCGAGCAGCAGCACGAAAAGCGCGCCGAGCACCGCCGCGACCGTCCAGAGGATATGCGTTTTAAACCGTTTCGTCCGATACTGATCGACGGCCGTCATGATGTACATCAGCGCAAGCACAGGCCCGACGAGCAGCGCCTGCCATTTGGTCAGGATCGCAAGCCCGTACAAAAGCCCGGCAAGCAGCCGGTAATACGGCTTCTTTTGGCTCTCGTTCAGAAGCAGGAACGTGCCGATCAGCATCACGGTCAGCACGGAGTCGATCTGCCCCCATGCGCCGGAAAGGAAGACCGCCGCCGGATTCAGCACGATCAGCCCGGCAAGCAGAAGCGCGGGCTTGTCCCCGATTCCGAACCGCTTTGCGTTGTGCAGCAGCAGCCAGCCGGAAAGCACGTCGCAGAGGAACGGCGGGACCATGTATACGAAGATCCGCAGCCATTCCGCTTTTTGCGGGAGCGCCTGCTCGATCCGGAACAGCAGACTGCATACGAGCATATATGCCGGCGGATAATCACACCAGGAGCTTTCATAAAACCCGCCCGCGCCGTTTTCAACAATGCTTTTTCCCCAGCCTCTCCAGCAGGAAAGATCGGTCGCATGACCCTTGTACTTCGCGCAAAGCACCATCCTTATAATCAGTCCGATTATGACGATCAACGGAAAGACCCTGTATTTGGATGACGATTGTCCCCGGATCGGCGCAAGTTTTTTCGCCCCGTCCCGGACGCCGAACAGCAGTACGATCGCCGCGATCGCGCCGGCCCAGAAGATCACCGTAAAAACGTTTTCATAGTCCTCAACCGTCCGCTCCTTCTCCTCCTCTTCGTATTCGTAGGGGATCAGGTTTTGGAACGGAACCGGAGCGTTCTCCGTCTGTTCCAGCCGGACGTTCCGGAACCGCACGCTGCCGCCGGACTCATTGGAATAGCCGCCCAGACGCAGCGCAAGCACGACAGACTGCTGCGTGTCCGCGGTGCGGAACGCCAGCGTCACCGGCGTCCAGTCGTTCGTGCCGAACAGCGTGTCGGAATAGATATAGCTGCCGTCGAGGGCAAAATTGTCGATGGAAAGGGATGCGCCCTGCCCGTCGCGCACGTTTTCGGTGCGGATATCCGCGCTCAGAACGTAACCGGTTTCGGGAGAAACCTCCGCCGTATATACGAATCTGCAATCATCCGGTCCGAGCGTTTCAAAGCCGATCTCCCCGTTTTCCAGAAAGAGCGTGTATCCGCCCTCGTAGGAGCTGACCGACCAGCCTTCCGGGAGTCCGCCCGCCGCATTCGAGAAATCGAACGCAATCGTTTCCCCGCTGCCGGAGGCTTCGGATCCGGATCTCCGGCATGCAAAACAGCCGGCGAGCAGCAATATCGCCAGCAAAAGCATCCCAGTCCGACGTAGTTTCATCAAAAAACCGACCCTCCGATCTCAAAGGTTCTGCATATTATACCATAGCGGCGGCAATCGGGCAACCGCTAAAAGGCGTTGATCAGGTGATTGACCGTTTTTTCCGGCAGCATGACCTCGATCACGTCGAAACGCGCCGGCTGCTCCACGCCGCCGTGGCGAAGCAGCCAGCTTTCCGCCGCGAGCCGCAAAAAGCGCCGCTTGTCCGCGCCGACCGCCTCCATCGGACGGCCGTAGCTATTGGGAGAACGCGTCTTGACCTCCGCGAACACCGTTGTGCCGGTGCCGCGTTCGCATGCGATCACGTCGATCTCGTGCCGATGCGCGCGGAAATTTCGCGCAAGGATGCGGTATCCGTTCCGCTTCAGGTATCGCACGGCGATTCGCTCGCCCGTCCTTCCCGTATCCGCCGTGTTCATATCAGATTCCTGATGAATGAACGGCGATGCAGCGGACACGGCCCGTATTCTCTGATCGCGTCCATATGCTGCTTCGTGCCGTAGCCCTTGTTCTGCGCAAAGCCGTACACGGGATAGATCGCATCCTGCTCGCGCATGTAGCGGTCACGTTCGACCTTCGCAACGATCGACGCCGCCGCGATCGAATAGCTCAAAGCATCGCCGTGAATCAGCGAATGCTGCCGCGCGGGGATCTTTAACCCCGTCAGCGCGTCGATCAGCACGTCGGTGACCGGCGTCCGCATCTTTTGAAACGCCTCGTTGAACGCGCGCTTCGTCGCTTCCAGGATATTGATCTCGTCGATGACCGTCTGATCCACCCAGGCCGTCTGCGCCTCGACGCAAGTGCTTAATATCCGGTCATACAGCGCTTCACGCCGTTTCTCACTGACCTTTTTCGAATCGTTGACGTACTCTAAAAGCGGCTCCGGCCGCATGACGACGCACGCGACCACCACGGGACCCGCCAAGGGACCGCGTCCTACCTCGTCCATCCCGGCAAGGATCACGCCCTCCCGCGTCCAGAACGCGCGGTCGCGCTCGGACAGCGCAAGCAGCCGCGCCTGTTCATTCCGCTTCGGCATTGTCTTCCTCCTTCGGCGGCTGCTCAAGTGTTACCCGTGCGATCCTGCCCGCGCGAAACTCATCCAAAACAATTCTTGCCGCGCGTTCGGTATCGTAAACGCCGCCCTTTAAAATAAATCCGCGGCTCTTTGCAACTGCGGAAAGCAGACCGCCCTCGGGCGTTTCCGCGTCAAGCTTTTTATACCGTTCAAACAGCGCGTCCGGCGTAAGCTGCCGCAGGGTCGACAACAGATGCTCCGAAAGCTCTTCGAGATTCAGGATCTCGTCGTTGATCGAGCCCAGGAATGCCAGATGCTCCGAAAGCCGAACGTCGCCGAGCTTCGGCCACAGCAGCCCCGGCGAATCGAGAAGCTCCAGATGCGGTGTGATCTTCACCCACTGCTTGCCCTTCGTTACGCCCGGTTTGTCGCCGGTCTGCGCGCGCACGCTCCCCGCGATGCGGTTGATCAGCGTAGATTTGCCGACGTTCGGGATGCCGGCAATCAAAGCGCGCACGGTTTTTTGCATGCCCTTTTCCTCAAACCGCTTCACCTTGTCCGCCGTTGCGCGCTCGATGAGACGGATCGCCGTCGTCTTTGCGTTTTGCGCGCTCGACACGATCTCCGCCGCCTCGATCCCCTGTCGTTTATAATACCCGATCCAGCGCTTGTTGGATGCAGGATCCGCGAGATCGCTTTTATTCAGCAAAAGCACGCGCGATTTTCCCGTAAAAAGCGTGTCAAAGTCCGGGTTTCTCGAAGCCTGCGGCGCGCGTGCGTCCACAAGCTCGATGACCACGTCGATCAGTTTCAGATTGTCTTCGAGCATGCGTCTGGCCTTCGCCATGTGCCCGGGATACCAGTTGATAGAATTGCCTTCCATACGATTTCCTCGTCCGTATTCAAACGGAAAAAGCCCCGGAGCCGGGGCGTTCGGTCTTACAGCCTGATGATCTTCTTTCCCTGCTTTTCCTCCGGCTTGTCCGGAAGATCGCCAAGCGTCCTTCGCTCGCTCTTGATCTCAAAATGAATCATGAGCGTCATCAGCGCGCGCAATACGATGATCGCGCCGAGGATCAGAAGCTCGCTCCACTCGCGAACGACGACGGATCGCAGCAGCTCTCCGCCCATCTTGAAGGTCAGCGCCGTCGCAATGCCCTCCGCAATCTCAAGCTTTACGTGCGGATCGCGCTTCAGCCAGATAATCACGCCCTTGATCGCCGTTACGACGATGACCGCAACGCCGATGACCTCGCAAAGCAGAATCGCCCATTCGACGATATATTCAAAGACGACCTGAACACTTGATAAAACCTGTTCCATAACCGCTCCTTTGCGTCAATCGTTCTTATCCGGCGTCCTCAGTTCCGGTCCGGGATCGCCGAGATTGAAGTGCTTGCGGCAAAGTCCGATGTATTTATCGTTCGCGCCGAGCACCACCTGTTCGCCCACCTTCGTGATGCCGCCCTTGCCGTCCAGCCGCGCGTTGTTGGTCGCCTTTCTGCCGCACCAGCAGATCGTCTTGACTTCCTCGATCGCGTCCGCGCGGGCTAAAAGCCAATGGCTGCCCTCGAAAAAGTTTCCCTGAAAATCGGTCCGAAGCCCGTAGCAGATGACCGGGACGTCGTAGTCGTCCACGATTTTTACGAGCAGCTCAACCTGTTCCTTTGAAAGGAACTGCGCTTCGTCGATGATCAGGCAGTCGTATTCGCCGTTTTTGACCTTTTCAAGGTCCAATTCCTCCATCGAGATGCAGGAATCCTCGAGCCCGCAGCGCGACCAGATGCGGCGGCTGCCGTTGCGCGTATCCAAAGACGGCTTGATCAGGATCGCATTCTTGCCGCGCTCCCAGTAATTATACTTGACCATGATCGCGTTCGCGGTCTTACTTGAGCCCATCGCTCCGTAACGAAAATACAGCTTTGCCATTGTTTGTCTCCCCGCGGATTTCTTCGGATATCATTATAACGGAATGCGCTGCGCTTGTCAAAAAAATCCGCAAATTTTACATTTCGGGATTGACGAATAGAAAAATCGCGAGTATAATAGCAAAAGCGTCGTAGATTACGACATTGTTGCTCAAGAGGGGAGGGAAAAAAATGGAAATCAGAGTCGGTGAAAACGAATCCCTGGAAAGCGCTCTCAAGAGATGGAAGAGAAAGTGCGCTCGCAGCGGCGTCCTCGCGGAGGTCCGCAGACGTGAGCATTACGAAAAGCCCAGCGTAAAGCGCAAGAAGAAGGC
>JAFOTD010000004.1 GCA_017388175.1 Clostridia bacterium
CCGGTTCTGGCCGGACAACGGCAAAACGCTTGCCGATTACATCGACGCGGACGGGTATCTTACGCTGCATGTGAACTATCAGGCGTCGATCGACCACGGAGAAGAAACGGAGACGAAGCTCGACGTCGACCTCGGCACGGTTAAAGTGGATATGAAAACCTACAAAGACGTGACGCGGCGCTATATCGAAATGCCCCCGGAACCGATCGCGCTTTCCGGTGAAGCCGTTTTTTGCGGAAACACGTTTGATGCCGAGAATCGGTTCAGTGTGACAAACTATACGGCAAGCCTCGACGGCGTCACGCTGCGCGTTACCTCACCCGGCGTTGTCGACATCTTCGGCGTGCGTGACCTCAAGATTCTCGTGTCCATGCCCGACGACTGGAGCGAGGAGATGAAATACGCCTTTGCGCACAATCTCTCCTTTGACGCGTTGATCGACGGTGATCTCATCGTGGAATTCGGTGGAACTGCGGAACGCAATGAAGGCGGTAATTATGTGCTGAACCTTTGTGTTGCGGACGTAATCCCCTTTAATCGCATTCACAGCATGCAGACGATCACCCTGAAGCCGACACTCAATTACACGACAGAGGCGCTCATCTACGAAGTGCTTTCGGACGGATCGCAGACGCTTTCGAAGACTGTGCCGATCGCGCCGGACGGTTCCTTCGATGAAAGCTCGCTGGAGCGCGGAACACCGGTCAGCTACAACGACGTTCAGATCTCCTTCCCGGAATTTGCGATTACACTGCAAGTCGGCACAATGCGATGACAGCAAGGGAGCGGTTGAAAGGCCGCTCCTTTTTCATGCGGAAACTGTCGAATATATTCCCCTGTTCCCTTGTGTTTTTGCGGCTCATATGATATGATAACAAAGTAAATTTCATACGGAGGAATCTGATCGAAATGAAAATCGCGATCATCGGCGGTACCAACATCGAGACGCTCCCGATCCGTTACCGGGAGCAGGCAGTTTCCACGCCTTACGGCGACGTCGTCGTGTTTAAGGGCAAGCTCAAGGAGGGCAACGAAGTCATCTTCCTTTCCCGTCACGGCATTCTGTATGCGCACGATCCCGGAGATATCAACTATCGTGCCAACGTCTATGCGCTGCATCAGATCGGCGTCACCCACGCGATCGGCGTGACCTCGGTCGGCGCCTGCGATTACTCGATGCGGCTCGGTGAGTACTGTCTCATCAACGACTTCATGGACTTCACCAAGGGCCGTCCTTCCTCGTTCGAGCGCGAGCACCGTCCCTTCCTGCACACCGGCATGGAAAACGTCTTCTCCGAGTCTTTGAACTCCGTGTTGGAAGAGCTGATTCAGCAGCACGGGCTGCCGTACTCCGGCCGTGCCGTCTATGCCTGTCTTGAAGGCCCGCGCTTTGAAACTGCCGCGGAAGCGCGCGCGCTGCGCATGCTCGGCGCGCAGGTCGTGGGTCAAAGCATCGTGCCCGAAGCGCCGCTGTGCCGCGATCTCGGCATCGAATACGCCGCGCTCGGCATGATCACCAACTACAGCACCGGCATGACCGGCGTGGTCAATGACGTCGTGATCGAGCACGTCATGGATGAAAACCGCGAGGACATCTTCACCCTCTGCTTCGATCTCATTCGCCGCATGACCACCTACGCACAGGCGTAATTCCAAAACGCATCAGCGCCCCGCTTACAAGCGGGGCGCTGTTTTCATGACGTTTTACAGGATTCGAAGCGTTTTCTCTTTGCCGTTCAGCTTGTAGCACACGGAAACGCCGTTATCCGCCTCAACGGTCACGTCGGTCGCTTCCTCCATCAGCCGGCGAACCTCGCGGAATTTCGTCTTCTGCGCGTCCGTATAGTTGTTCAGCGCGTCGCTCGTTAAAAGCATGCCGCCCAGCAGCGCGTTGACCGTGTAGAGCTTTTCCTTTTCTTCGGTCGTGAGTTTGCAGTTTGCTTCGCGCAGGAAGAACACGTCGGGATCGCCCATGAACGCGCGACCAGTCAGCTCGCGGCGGAAGATCGTATCCGTGATCGACTGTTTGGTCGAGACGCGTTCGCGGTGCGTCATCTGCATCACCTTCGTATCGTTCCAGTCAAGCCCGACGTCACAGCCCACGCGGCAGTATTCCACGATGCCGAACGCCGGCCACAGCGGTACGCCGCAACCTAAAATCTGCTTGCCGCGGCAGGCCTTGCGAAGGATGTTCATCGCCCGGCACATGCGCGCCGCTCTGGATTCGGTTTCGGTGCCGAACGGCGCCGCGCCGTAAAGGAAGTCGAGCTTAACGAGGTCGAAGCCCCACTCGTTGAGCACACGGTCGAGAAATTTTTCGACGTACGCGACGACCTCGGGATTGTCGATATCGAGCGAATAGAACCCGCCCCAGTTACTGCCGTTTGCCCACGGCTTGCCGTCGTGCAGAAGCAGCCAGTCCGGATGTTCTTCCAAAAGCTTCGAGCCCTTCTGACACACAAACGGCGCAAGCCACAGCCCTGCGCGGAAACCGGCTTCGTGAATCGCGTCCGCCGCGTTCTTGAGCCCGTTCGGAAATTTGTTCGCATCCGGCACGAGCCAATCGCCGACTGCCGTCTCCCAGCCGTCATCGATCTGGAAGAGATCGCCGGGATTCAGAAGCGCCTTTGCGCCGACGAGATCGTCCGTGATCGTCTGATCGTTGATGTCCTGATAGCGGTTATACCAGCTCGAATAGCCAAACTGCTTTTTGTCGGTCAGCGGATGCACGTCCATCGCCTTGAACCATCCGTCGAAGACCTCCTTTTCGGTGCCCTCGGCGATATACAGATCGAACGCGTGAAACTCGCCGTTCGCCTTCATGCCGGCGCAGTCGCGCTCGAGAGTCAGCTCGCCCTTCTTTGCGTCGTACTGAAACAGCGTGTAACCCGGAATCTCGTCGAGCGAGCCGAACAGCAGGAACTTCTTGCCGTTCCGGAAATAGCACCACGATTCGCCGTGCGTGACGCCCTTCTTATAGGGGTATTTGACAAAGTGATAGTCGCCGTAGCGATTGATGCTGAACGCGCCGCGCAGGAAGAAAGGAAGATGCTTCAATCCCCTCGTGCGCCCCTGCATATCGTATTCGGGACTGTAGGTCCAGTTCTGATAGCCGTTCATGAAGACGCGCGTCGCCGCGTCATTGGGCAGCGCGATCTTCGCCGTGACCTTCTTGAGCCGCGCGTTATTCAGCGGTACGCGCACGTGTACGACGCCGTCCGCCGCAACGCTTCCGGTGATCGGCGCGCCGTTTTCGGTTTCCACCTGATACTGTAAGATTCGTTCTGCCATCGTTTATACCCCTTCTTGAATATGGAATTGAATCGAAACCGGAGCCGTCTGCTCCGAGCAAATCGTTAACGTACCTTCGCCGCCGTGTCCGACGGTTTTTACGTACGTACCGGTCATGCCGCCCTCCGCGGTCGCAACGCCGGGTCCGATCAAGGCAAGATCGCCTTCGGCCTTGAACCGGATCGGAAGCTGTGCGTACGATGCGAGGTTTCCGTTTCCGTCGCACACGCGCACGCGCACCGCCGCGGCGTCGTAACCGTCCCCTTCCGTAAGTTCCGTGCCGCTGACCGAAACCTCGAGGTGCAGTTTTTTACTCGGACAGCAGACGACGGACGCAACGACGCGATCGCCGTTTAAAGCGTCGAACCGCCATTCGGTCGCTTCACCGCCCCAGTTGCCGACGTACTTGCCGTACAGCTCCTCGCCGTCCGCCCACGTGAGCTTATAGCGCTTCATGCAATACAGCATGCGAAGCTTATCCATTAACGGCATTTTGTCGATCCCGTATCTTGCCGCGGCCAGCAGCTCGCGGTGCAGAAGCGCCTCCTTTTTGCCGGTGATGCCCTCCTCGCTGATCAGAAGCTGCCCGATAAGGTCGTCGATCTTCACAGGCGGATGCTTTAATCCCTTCCACGGTTCCGGCCGGAAGATCCTTACAAGCTTATCGTTTTTGTACAACGCAACACGCTCGGCGTTCGTGAACGCCCGGATCTCACCGATCTCCCCCGCGGGATAATCGCCGATGCACATCGGCGTACCGATCGCAAGCACGGGTGTTTCGTCCCCCTGACTTGCGTACACGGCGGCCGCAAGCTTCGGATTGCGGAACGCGTCCATGACCCCGTGATAGCACACGCGATCGCCCGAGCCGAAATCCTTGTGCGTCGGATAGTCGAACATGCACCAGCCGAAGCAGCCCGCATGCTCTTGGGATGCGGCTGCCGCGTCGAGCGTTCTTGCGTGGCGCAGCGCGTGCTCCTGCCGTTTGCTCCACGGGTCAAAGGATTTGGTCGGGAACATATGCCCGGAATGCTCGGAAATCAGGAACGCCTTCTCGGGATCGGGTGTGATCTGATCCTTTTTGCGGACCGGATCGTTGAAATCGAAAGGTTTGAAATCGTTGTAGGCGTAAACGTCCTCCAGCAGATGACTCTTCACGAGATACCGCACACCGGAGGTCGCCCTTGAAGGATCGAGAAAATGCGCGAGCACGTTGGTTTTTTCATAGAGAGCGTCGTTGTCGCGGCTCTCGTTGATTCGCACGCCCCACAGCACGATCGAGGGATGGTTGCGGTACTGCACGACCATCTCCCGCACGTTGTCGATCGCCTGCTTCTGCCAATCCTCGCCGCCGATATGCTGCCAGCCGGGGATCTCGGTGAAGACCAGAAGTCCCATTTCGTCGCACGCGTCGATGAAGTATTGGCTTTGCGGATAGTGCGAGGTGCGCACGGCATTGCAGCAAAGCTCCTCCTTTAGGATGCGCGCATCCTCGCGCTGCAGGCTTTTCGGCGCGGCATAGCCCATATACGGATACGCCTGATGGCGGTCGAGCCCGCGCAAAAACGTGCGCTTGCCGTTGAGGTAAAAGCCGTCCTTTTGAAACTCGGCCATGCGGAAGCCGAAGCGGGTGGTCACGACGTCGAGCGGATGCATATCGGCGTCGTACAGGGTCGTTTCAAGCGTGTAGAGCGTCGGCGTTTCACAGGTCCAGGGCTCGGCATTTGGCGCATGCACGGTCATCGTCCAGACGAACAGACCCTCCGGCGCGGAAACGACGGAATCGGAATCCGCGTCGGCATTCTGCGCGACGACGTCGCCGTTACCGTCCAGAATGCGGTTTCGAACCATCGACGCGCTGCCGGAAACGGTGGTCTGCACCTTCGCGTTGTGCAGATCCGGAGTCTGAACGAACACGTTTGCGATACACGTTTCATTCCGCACGTCGAGCCAGACGTCGCGATACAGCCCGCCGTAAGTCAGATAGTCGATAACGTAGCCGAACGGCGGAATCTCCGGATTCTCGGTGGAATCGAGCCGCACGGCGATCAGGTCCGTGCCGTCGAGCCGGACCGCGCCGGTGATCTCGATACGAAACGCGGTATAGCCCGTGCGATGCGTGATAAGCTCTCTGCCGTTTACGTACACGGTCGCGATGTGCGCCGCCCCGTCGAACTGCAGGAAAAGCCGTTTGCCTCTGTACGTCTCATCGAGCGCAAGCGTTCTGCGATAACCGTACACGCCCTCATAATCCTCCGGCCCCGCGTGATGCTGCGGGATCGGCTTCGGATTATGCGGAAGACGCACCGGCTCGCTGTCGCCTTCGCCGAGGCGGAAGCCGTTCGTCCATACCGGCGTAAACTCCCAATCGTTTGCAAGTCTGATCATAAGCAGAGCCCCCTGTCATGATGCTATTATTGTACCATGGTTTTTACCGGTAAACAAGGGATTTCGGATATCCTGTCCGAAAAACGGGATCATGCCGTATGCGCGCGTCATCAATCGTTCCGCGCTGCCCAAAACGCAGCAGATCCAGCGCCCGAAGGCGTTGGATCTGTTTGTTCGTTGGTGAAAGGGACGCCGAGAAGTGCCGTATCAGCCCTTGACGGCGCCTGCGGTAACGCCCTCCACGTAGTACTTCTGCAGGAACATGAACAGCGTGACGATCGGGATCGCGACGATGACGCAGCCCGCAGCGAACTGGGTGAAGAAGTTCGGATCGGAATACTGGCTGCCAAACAGCATCTGATACAGACCGACCGAAACGGTCCAGTATCTTGCGTTCGATGCGCCGATAATGACCTTTGCAAAGATGAAGTCCATCCACGGGCCGGTGAAGCTCATCAGCGCCTGATAGATGATGATCGGCTTTGCCAGCGGAAGGATGATCCGCCGGAAGATCTTGAAGTTCGTGCAGCCGTCCAGCTTGGCGGATTCCACGAGCGCGTTCGGGATGACGTCAAAGAAGCCCTTTGCGATCTGGAAGCCCAATCCGGCGCCGGCGCTGTACGCAAGCACCAGACCGATCATCGAGTATTCGGGATGATCCGCATTACCCGTGAGACCGATGGATTTCAGCAGGAAGTAGATCGCGATCATGCTCATAAAGCCCGGGAACAGACCGATGATCATCGAGATGTTCATGAAGGCTTTACGGAGCTTGAACTTCAGCTTGGACATACAGTATGCAACCGAAAGCACCAGGAACGTGGAGATCACGCAGTCGATCACCGCGATGATGAACGTGTTCAGAACCCACTTCGGGAACGCATTCGGGACGCCGTAATAGGTTGCATTGAACAGATCAGCGAAGTTCTTGAATCCATACTGCTTCGGGAAGAAGTTGCTGGTAACCTTGCCGATGAACGTGCCGTCCGCCTGATACTCACAGCGGAACGCGGAGAGCACGATCCAGACCAATGGAATCAGCCAGATGATGCTCAGAATCACAAGGATCGTATAAGTAACGCCCAAGCTGATCCTGCGGTTTCTGGACTGGCTTTTAACCTTTTTAGGACGTGCGATATTACTCATTGGAACGTGTCCTCCTCATTGTATGCTTTGCTGCGGCGATAGGTGATCAGCGTGATCGTTGCCGTGATCAGGAAGGTGAAGATACCGATGACAGCGCCCGTGTTGTATGCGCCCTGGTCGATCGTGACCTTATACAGCCACGTGACCAGCAGGTCGGTACCGCCCGCCTGATATCCTGTATGGGTCGGACCGCCGCCCGTCAGCAGGTAGATCGTATTGAACGAATTGATATTCCCTACGAAGCTGGAGATCAGGTACGGCGTCGTGATGAAGATGACGTACGGCAGCGTGATCTTAAAGAACATCTTCGTGGTGGATGCGCCGTCCACGCGGCCCGCCTCATAGAGGTCAGCCGGAATGTTCATCAGAATACCCGTCGTCATCAGCATCGTGTACGGGATGCCAACCCACATGTTGACCACGATGACCATCACCTTGGCAAGGATCTCGCTGTCCGCCGGATTCAATCCGAGGAACCCGATCGCATGATTGGTCCATCCGAAGTCCATCAGCATTTTATTGACCGGTCCGAATTCACCCAGGATGTTACGCACCGCAAGCAGAGAGATGAACTGCGGAACTGCGATCGTCATGATGAAGATCGTACGGAAGATCTTCTTGCCTTTCAGCCCCTTCTTATTGATGAGCAGCGCAAGAATGATGCCGCCGAAGTAGCAGGTCAACGTTGCGAAGATTGCCCAGATGAACGTCCATCCGAGAACCGGCAGGAAGCGGTTTTTGATCTCGAATCCGAGCGATCCTTCTCCGGTGAATACGCGGGCGAAGTTCTGCACGCCGTTCCAGTGGAACAGGGTCGTGCCCGCATCGTTCATATCCGGATCGTTGTAGGTTGTAAACGCCAGCGCGATCATGAAGATCGTCGGCAGAACCGTGAAGACCAGCGCCGCAATGCACGTCGGCGTCAGCATCGTGATATGGAATTTCTGATCCAGCAGCGATTGCAGGTCTTCTTTGAACGTGGTCGGCTTTTTGCCGATCTTCTTATCCATGTCCGCCTTGTAGGAGGACTGGATGTTCTTATACCAGAGGATGACGAAGATTACAATCACCGCAATGGTGACAAATCCGAAGAGGATCATCAGCTTACAGTCAGATCCGGTCGTCATGCCACCGGTCGCCGGATCAAACTCGCCGCCCTTACTTAGATTCTTCAGACTGAGATTCGCCAGCGCTTTATAGCCGTATGGCGTCCCGTTGATGGACGGACACAGAACCATAAACAGGATGATGGCAATCTGCAGAAGCAGGAAGATGCCGCCCTTGATATACTGTTTATGATAGATGTTGCCGGCACCGAAGATAAAGTACGACAGCTTCGTCCCGACGGAGCCTCCCGTGAACATTTTCCCGATGTTCCTGAAGAACTTACCGATGGGGCTGAAGAAGTTTGCCTTATGCGACTTAGAAACAGCAGTTGGCAGTGAATTGAAGTCTCCTTGCATAATGCCCATTGGAATAAAAATAACCAAAGGAATAAATGAGCTAAGGAGCAAGAGAACAAGGAATAGGCTTCCAGTAGAAGATGCCTGACAGTCACGCTCTTCCAACAAGCGTTTTACGTCATTCCCCCTTGTATACCACCAATAAATGGGGTAAATTGGAACAAGAATAAGGCACAGCATTTCACCGATACAACTTCTGGTATCATTTTTCAATGATCTCACATTCTTCACCAGAAGGTATAACCAATAGAATGCATAGATGCCTAAAGTGACAAATGAGAGTAGAACACAAATTCCAACTCTTCGTTTGTTAATTGGATCTTTATTTGCCATGATAATTCCCCCATCTCACGTTTGGTTGTTGAACGGAAGATCCTTTCGTTATGCTTTGTCCGGCAGGTTGGCCGGGAAATCCTTCGGGGATTGACCGTGCATCCACAGATACTCTACCATGTACAGCGCCTTGCGGATGCCTTCCAGAGATTCGGTCTCCGTCAGGATGATGTCGCCGGTGGTCGGGTATGCAGACTTGTCAACGATGGCACGGAGAACCGACGGGGCGTTCTTGGAATAGTAGTACGTATTCAGCGTACCGGTGATGAACGGCTGCGGGATGCCCCACTCTGCCATGCCGACCTGCGTAATCGCCAGGTTGTACTGACTTTCGGTAACCTTTCCCTCATCAAAGCACTGCTTAATGAACTCCGCAGAACCCGTGTATGCAGGAACATTCAGGCACTCAACATAGGAACGATTCTGGATCTCCTTGCTGGACAGGTACTTGATGAGCTGCTGCTCACTCGCGTACTTGCTCGGTTCGGAATGCGCGTTGATCATGAAGCACTTGCAGTCCGCAAACGTACCGCCGCGATAAACGTCGCCTGCCGCAACGCCCGTAAGGCCTTCGCATGCTTCCTCCGTCAGCGTGAACGTCGGGATCAGCGCAATGCCGAGGTTCGTTTCACCGAGGGAAGCCGCCGCGGTCTTGTAATGCCATGCGCCGCCGATGACAGCCAGAACACCGAGGTTGTTCTTATCGAGGTCTGCATGCCAACCGTCGGAAGACGCCCACTTGAAGCCGTTCGGATCGGCCGCATATGCCTGCAGCCAGCGATAGATTGCAACGGTATCGTCGCCCTGGCAATTACTTTCGCCCTTGGAGCCGCCCGAAGCGGAGTCGGCGCCTTCATAAATCTTAACGGTGGTGCTGTGATCGGTGACCTTCTGCGCAAGCAGTGCAAACGACATGTTGAAGCCGTCGTCGCCGGTCACGGTGATCGCCTTGGTGCCCGCCGCCTTTGCAGCTTCTCTGAGACCCTCAAAGCTCTGCGCCTGCTCATCGGTTACGAGCGCCTTGTTGTAGTAAAGGAACAGCGCCTGAGAGATATACGGTACGCCGTACAGATACTTCACGTCGTTCAGGTTGGAATAGATAACCTGCTGATACGACGCCGGGTTGTCAGCAATCACCTGCGCGATCAGCGCTTCGTCCGTAATCGGCTTCGCGCACTGCGTGGACGCGAGTTTGCCGATGTTATCGTGCGCGACCGTGTAGATATCCGCAGCCGCGGTCGGGTCGTTGGTGATGGTTCCTGCGACGGAACCGGTGTCCATACCTTTGACTTCAACAGTGTATCCGAAATCCGGATTGGCGGCAACGTATTCGTCGCAGACCTTTTGATAAAATTCCGCGGATTCTTCGCCGACCCACATGCGAATCACGCCTTTTTCTTTCGTTCCGCACCCGGTGAACATCGCTGTCACCATCATCAAAGCCAGTAAAACAACGATCAACTTTTTCATTCTGATTTCCTCCCTAATACTATTTAATACCACTGTAAGACAATTTTTCTATGACCAAAATGCCTGTGATCATATCCAGGATCGTTTTGTCCTTTCTGCTCATCAGGATCTCGATCAGCCGCAGAACCGGTACAAGGGCGAACGTATATATTCCGGTGAACAGATAGAGCCCGAGTCCGTCGATCAAGAAAACAAACAGGAATCGGTAAAGAATCTGATACCAGACCGCTTTTCTCTGCTTTCTCTCGTTGAACGGAACGAGTCCGGTCATCAGCTTGCCGGGCGTCGCACGGTCCTTGTTCAAAAGCGGAACGATCAGCAGGACTAGCATTGTCGATACGAGCCCCGCGCCCGCTTTCAGAAGATAACTGTGCAGCGACGCCGCAAACCGTTCATCGCCGTACTCTCTGTTGTCGTTCAGCGCTTTTGAGATCGCGTCCGCGTCGTTTCCGTATGCCGCGATCGCTTCCTTCTCAATCGCTGTGAACCGCTCATAATGCGCATAATACGGATTCGCAAGCGGCGTCCGCATGAACAGCGCCGTAAGCAGCAGGAACAGCCCCAGAATGAGCACCGTATCAAAACCGTCCGATATGATTCGCTTCAAAAGGTACGGTTTTGAGTTCGGCTCGATCTCCGCCGTTTTCCCTTGCACTTCCGTTCCCATCTCAGCAAATCTTCATGTCGATTCTGGTCGAATAGACGGACACGTCCTTGCTGTCCATTGCAATGCGTACCATCTCGGAATCGAACGCGGGATCTACCTTGATCAGGAATTCCTGCCCGTCGGCTTCCACCTTCGCAAACCGGATATTGCCGTATTCACAGAACTCGACCACGCGGCCGTCCAGTCCGGCTTCGCCCTCTTCCGCCAAGCGGATCGCATTCCGGTTGATTGCGTAACGGTACGTGTACTTATAGCAGTTATCGCCGTCGATCGAGTTGATCTTATAGCCTTGTTCGGGCGCCGTTTCCAGCGTGTAGTTGCCGATGTTATAGAAGAAGTGCAGCACGCGGTCGTGATTCTCCTTGAGCTCCTTCTTGGAGAACGTACCCATGAGGCTGACCTCGTCGTCGATCGCCTTCAGGACTTCTTGATCGTCTACGTTGAGGTTCAGCTTTTCATTCTCGAAGGAGAAGTGATAGGTGTCGCCCGCCTGCACGGATTCGTCCACCAGCGCGAACAGATAGCTGTCGCCGTTCTGCAGGTAAGCGAGGTGCTTATCGTCAACGTTCTCAATACGCGCGACTTTGAGTTGGAAGTCGTTGCCCGCCACGATGGCATGCGGCGGAACGACCAGATCGAAGCAATCGGCGTTTCCGAGCGCCTTTTTGAACGCTTCGGGAAGCAGGACGTTCGCGTTGAGAACCGTCATTCTGTCGCCGTTTGCCTTTGCCCGGATCGTGTTGTATTCCGGGATCTTGTTCATCAGGGTCACTTCGGTCTCCGCGTCGAAGAAGTGGACCTTGTTCGGATTCGGCTCCGCATAGACGATGTCGCCGACGTTGATATCCTTGCAGTCAACCACGTTCACGATGATCGAATTGCCCTCATCCTTCATGGAAAACTCACCGAGATGATCGCCGAGCTTGCCGTAGACAATGGACCCGTTGCCCAGATGCTCCACGTTCGTAACGACGAACTTCATGCCTCTTCCTTCTTTGTTGACCATGATGTGCTCCGGACGGATACCGAACGTAACCTGTACGTCGCCGTTCAGATAACGGTTATGAATCTTCGAGACGTTCTCATACGGGACGGAAACCTTGTCGCCGTTTGCAAAAATGACGGTGACCTTGTCGCCTTCTCTCTGCAGCTTGACGTCGAAGAAGTTCATCTGCGGCGTCCCGATGAATCCCGCAACGAACTTGTTATACGGCTCATTGTAGAGGTTCATGGGCGTGTCGATCTGCTGCACGTAGCCGAGCTTCATAACAACGATGCGCGTACCCATGGTCATTGCTTCGACCTGATCGTGCGTAACGTAGATGAACGTCGTGTTCAGACTCTTGTGCAGCGCGGCGATCTCGGTACGCATGGCTGCGCGGAGCTTTGCGTCGAGGTTACTGAGCGGCTCGTCCAGCAGGAAGACCTTCGGGTCGCGGACCAGCGCGCGTCCAAGCGCAACACGCTGTCTCTGACCGCCGGACATTGCCTTCGGCTTGCGGTCCAGATAATCTTCGATATCCAGAATCTTTGCCGCCTTCATAACGCGTTCCTTGATTTCCTTCTCAGGCATTTTGCGGTTTCTCAAGCCGAACGCCATGTTCTCATACACCGTCATGTGCGGATACAGTGCGTAGCTCTGGAACACCATCGCGATATCACGGTCTTTCGGCTCCATGTCGTTTACCAGTGTATCCCCGATCAGAAGGTCGCCTGCAGTGATTGTTTCCAATCCGGCAATCATACGGAGCGTGGTGGATTTACCGCATCCCGACGGTCCGACGAATACAATAAACTCACGGTCTGCAATGTCGATGGAAAAATCATTTACCGCTTTATGCCCATTATCATAGACCTTGTAGATATGGGAAAGCTTTAGATTAGCCATGTCTCTCCTCCATTTTGAATTGATTGTTTTTTATGTAAACAGCGCATCTTCTTACTCGAAGCGCACACTGTTTTTTTCCAGTTCGATCAGGATCCTGTCAATTCCGGTGAGCAGCCCGTTGATCGTGCACAGCCGCTCGTCTTTGCGTCCGAAAACGTAATAGACTTTTTCCACACAGGTGATCCTGCCGATCTCGGAAAGCGGAACGCGCGTCATTTTAAACAGATACCGCGTCCTCAGTTCGCCCTGTTCGATATACGCGTAATCCGTCAGCATTACGAACAGGATCAGCAATGAAACCACAGCGACGATCGAAACCATGATTCCCGCAAAGATCGCAAGCGCTTCCCCTTTTCCCAGCACGAAGAGCAGTACCGCCGCGCTGCTGCTGACCGCAGCGGCGATCAGCGTGAACAGAAACGGTTTTCGGTCTACTTCCGTACTGACGTCACCATGTCTGAACAATTACCTCACCTTCCTCAAGACGACGGATTCATTGGCGGAAAGGGAAATCGCTCCCGTCACCGTCCCATACGTCGCGCGCACGTTTGAATAGACGATCTCATACGTACCGTCCAGCTCCGGCGTTTCTCCCGAAACGGAATGCATCACCAGATAATCGCCCACGGTGTAGTGGATATTGCCTTTTTCGAAGGTCACTTCCGAGAGTTTCTCATTGATTTCCTGACGCGTGCCCAGACGGAACTCGTTCGTGCTGCGCCGTAGAGCGATCAGCTCCTTCGTTTTTTCGAAGACGCTTCTGTGCTCGATCTTCAGTGAGTAATCCATCACGTTGATGAAATCGCCGACGTTATATGAGTTTCCGGAATATTTTCCGGTTTCGGGATCCAGCTTGCTGCGCATGAATTCCTCGCCTTCCTGAATGAACGGCACACCCTGCGCAAGGAAGACGATGGCGTCCGCCTGTGTATATGCCGGCTCCAGAAGATCCTCGTTCACGTTCCGGACAAGCTGATCGTACAGCGTGTAGTTATCGTGGCAGGAAACGTAATTCAGGACCAGGTTCGGGTCAATGTTCTGCGTCTTTACCGTGCTCTTTGAGAACACGCCCGTAATGCCCATCGCGACCATGGACGAATCGGAGATAATACCGTGCACGTATCCCTTGCCGGGACCGTTGTCGCCGCGGATCGCATTGCGGATCACGTCGTTGAACGCGCCGACCAGAACGCCGCTTCCGGAGAAGTAATCCTGTGCGAGCGACTCCTGAACGGTCATTTGCTCAGACAGCTTCGTCTCGCTTGTGCCGCTCTTCAGCTTTGACGTTCCGCCCGCCCACGGTTCTCCGTAGATCATGATGGAAGGATAGAGTGCGCTGCAGTCCTTGTAGACGTCGATCATGGTCTGATTGTCGATCAGGCCCATCAGGTCGAACCGGAAGCCCGACAGATGGTACTCGTCGATCCAGAATCGGCAGGACTCACGAATAAACTTGTTGACCATATACCGCTCGGAGGCTACTTCGTTGCCGCAGCCGGAACCGTTGTAGAACGATCCGTTCGCCTTCGTGCGATAGTAATAATAGGGAACCAGAAGATTCAGGTTGGAGTTCTCAGTGCTGCTTGTGTGATTATAAACCACGTCCATATTGATCGAGATGCCCGCGCGGTGCATCGCCATCACCATCTGCTTAAATTCGATGATGCGGTTGTATCCGTTGTACGGATCGGTGGAGTAGCTGCCCTCGAGAACATTGTAGTTTAAAGGATCATAGCCCCAGTTGTAATTTTCCTTCGACATCGTATTGCCGGAAGTTTTTTCGTCAACCGAGGAATAATCGTAAAACGGCTGAAGCTGCACGTGCGTAATGCCGAGCTCACGAAGATGCGACAGACCCGTCGTAACCGTGATTCCGTCCTTCGTGTACGTGCTTTCCTGCGCAAGGCCGAGGAACTTGCCGCGAACGGTTTCCTCGAGTCCGCTCGTCTCGCTGATCGTCATATCGCGAACGTGCGCTTCATAGATCACGGCGTCGACCGATCGGCCGGTAAACGGGCGCACGTCGGCGTCCCATCCCGCGATGCTCCGATTCAGCTTCGTGAAGTTGACCACCATGCCGCGCCGGCCGTTTACGCCCGCGCTCTTCGCGTAGGGATCGACCACTTCGTTCGTCCCCTTCGCGTTGGTGACCACGTAGGTATAGTAGGTTCCGTCGAGATCCTCAGGCACCGAGCAGGAGAAAACGCCTTTCTCGCCCTTCTGCATCTCAATCGTCTGCCGCGGTTCTTTTTCTGCTTCAACGTCGCCGGAGTGATAGAGTCTCAGTTCGACTTTCGAGCTCGTCGGCGCCCAGACCTTGAAGATCGTCGCCGTGGGATTCTCTTCGTTATCAAACGTTGCGCCGAGGTCGTCCCCGTCGTACGCGTACTTTTCATTGAACTCCGCGGTATCGAAATAATTCGTCATCATCAATCCGACCTCATTGATCCACACGGGGTCAAACCGGTAGCTGACCTTCACCACGTCGCAGAGATCAATCTCTTTTCCCTGCAATTCCAGATTGACCCGTTTCAGCGTTGGGTCGTATTCGCCCATCGTAAACTCTGTATACGCTTCGCCGTTGATCGTAACGGAAAATCTCGGCAGATACGGCTTGAACTCTTCGGAAAGCGGCTTGAAATACACGCCGACCGTTTTTTCGTCGATCAGCAACGCGTAGCTGATGATGGATTTCAGCGCGTTTTCCTGCGTATAGAACACCGTGGATTCGGTGGTGCGGACGTAAACATCCTGAATTCCGTCGGGCGATTCCGCCGGAATGTCGATCGAACGGTCGCCGTCCGGATCCTTTGCCCAGTTATCCGTCCGAACGATAAACCCGAGCTTATCGATCGGTTTTCCGTCGGAAATGACGGACAGATCCAGGTCCGCATAAACGCCGAAATCGTCGTATCCGGTGAACGGATACGCTGCGCCGTTTCCGCCGTTGGTCATGTCCCATGCCCAGACGTTCCACGCCGTATAACAGCTTCTGTCGTTTTCGGTATCGTCGTTTCTTCTGTAGTGCAGACGGATGATTTTCGTTTCCGCGTTCGGGAGAGACGCGTGATCCACCTCGTCTTTCGTATACTGCGCGATCACGTTCCCGGCCGGGGCAAGCTCAATCGGCTTATCGTCCGGACCCTCGTCCGGTTCTGCGCTCTGATCTCTATTGCCGCATCCGAGAAAAAGCGACGACGCGACGATCAGAACTGCCAACAGAATCGAAAGCCATTTCTTTGTTTTCATAGCAAATCCCCCTTAAAACCCGGACATGTCGAGGAATCCCTGCTCCAGAATCTCGCCCTTGATATCTGAACTCTGCTTCAATACGTTGGAATCCCAGTTGTTCACGTCGGTCACCTCATATCCCTTTTCGAATACGGCGATCAAAAAACCTGTCATGCCTGCGGTATCCACGATCACGACGCCGTCGCGGATTTCATACTCCTTGCTCCACTTGCCGGGGTTCCAGCTCCAGATATAAAGCTCATAATCCCCGTTCAGATACTTTTGATCCAGGTTGATCAGATTGAACCCGCCTTCGGTCAATTGAACTTCCGTGTAAGTCAGCGTCTGTTCAAACGTATGCGCGCCGTTGCGGACAACGACCGTCAGATTCGCCTTGCCGTCCTGCACGTGTTCGCTCACGTTCACGTCCGCGCTTCCCGCGAAGGTTTGCGGGTTCGAAGCGTCCCCGTTGAAATAATAATACGATTCCTCGCTGTTTTTCGCTGTGAGACGGATGGTTTTTTCACCCACGAATGTGCAGTCCCGCTCCGAAACCGTGAGCTGCGGATGCACGTCCTTCGACCGTGTAATCACGCCAATGCCGCTTGCGTCGAACTGCACGTAAGCCACGTTTTTCGAAACGGCGACTCTGTTGCCCGTCAGCGCGTCGTAGTACGCGCCGTCCTCCAGATGCGGAACCTTAACCGGTACCGTTGCCTCCGGATCGACGTCGCCCACGTTCAGAATCAGAACGCCCTGATCGTCCGGCGCGATCTTCTCGTTGACGTAGCAGGTTCCGTCGACCGATTCATAGGATTCCGCGGCATAAAAGCGGTTATGGAAGCGGTTGCTCACCGCAACGTACTCGCTCTCGTACGCGTAGGAACCGATCTGCCCTACGGTCAGCGCATCGTTCGGCCGTGCCAGATACAGACCGCCGAGGCCTTTTTTCGCAGCGATTACCGACCAGTATTTCGCAACGCGAACGTCGGTATAGTGCGTATTGGAGGTCACGTATTCGTCATGGCTCTCCACCCACGCGATCAGCTTGGTCGGATCGCCGCCCTTTACGTCCGCGTTCAGAATCCGGTTCGGATCCTTGCCGGCGAACGCGTTTTTGAACTGCGCTGCAAACCCGTCGTCGGTAATGCGCATATGATCCGTATAGCAGGACAGATCCCTGCCCGAGGGCGTGTTCAGGATCTCGCCGTATACGTAAAGCTCCTTACCGGTCAGATCATGATAGTACGTCTTTGCGACTTCCAGCGTGTTGTTCCAAAAATCGCTCGGATAATCGGGGTCCTGCTCGGTTTCGACGTGCTTTGCCGCGTCGAACCGGAACCCGTCGACGCCGGCGTCGATGCACTCGGTCAAAAGCGCAAGCACCCGCTCCTGCACGTACGGATTGGAAGTATCGAGGTCGGGCAGATTGCCGTACGCATAAACCTGCGTTTCCGCCCCCGATCCCGTCGCCAGACGGTTATGATGGAACGTCACGCCGATTCCGTCGATATCTTCGTTCCGGTTGTTGTAAATCTTCGGCTCATATTCGGCGACGGCGGGCAGCACCGTCGGCGTTCCGTCGGGCTCTTTCGCGTCATCGTTGATATTCGCCATATGGTTGACGACTACGTCGACAAGAATACAAATGCCGTATTTGTCAGCCTCGCGGCACAGCGCTGTGAGATCTTCCTTGCTGCCGAGTGAAGAGTCGACGCCGATGGAAAAACTGAGCGGTTGATAAAACGCCCACCACGTCGCTCCGCCGCCCTTCGGCTGCTGAACCGGCATGGTCAGGACGTTTTTAAAACCTGCGTTGCGGATATTCTCGAGATTGATCATGATCTCGTGATACGTCCAGTTGAACGCGTGCAGCGTCAGACCGTCCTCCGCGTTTTCCGGAAGGCTGTCCCGATACTCGTCCGAAAATTCAGCGACCTCGGGTATCTCAATCGTCTGCGGTGCGGCAGTCTCCTGCGATTCCGCCGTCGTCTGCGGATTTTCGCTTACATTTGTTTCGCTTTGCTTACATCCGAACGGGATAAAGAGCAGGATCAAAACGAGGCATGCGCATACGGCTTTTTTCATATATGGTCTCCCCCGCGCGTCCGCATCGGACGCCGCCGAATATGAATCGGGCTGATAGCTTCGACTATTCCTGCCAAAGTATCAGCCCGAAATTCAGTTAATGATTACGCTTTCGGCTCAACCGTAACGGTGCCGTTGCCGCCTTCAAAGGTGATGGTAACGACATAGGTGCCGGCCGCTTCGCACTTGAAGTTGGCGCCTTCCGCATCGCCCCAGTCTGCGCCCGGGTTCCATGCGTTGTCCGCACGAACTTTGAACTCGTCGCCTTCCGCCAGCTCGACTTCACCCTTCCAGGTGTTCTCGCCGTCCGCTTCCATCGCGATGTCAGGCGTGGCGCCCCACTCGTTGAAGCTGCCGACGATACCGAAGGTATGATCTGCCGGAACGAAAGTCAGAACTTCTTCATAAGCGCTGCCTTCTTTTGCTTCCTTCAGGATGAGCGCCATGCCGTAGCCCGGAGCATCGGGTGCGGAAGCGTTCTTGTACTGTGCAACGACCAGCGTGTAGAGACCTGCGCCGCCGATGACAACGGGGTTGCTCGCCCAGGAGAAGCCGTTCTCATCCGCTTCTTCCTGCCATACGGGCATGAACAGGGTTGCCGGCGTCAGAGCTTCGACGTACGCGGTCTTCGGGTCGGAAATCCACTGATCTTCCGCATAGACCTTGTTGTCGCCGTCAACGTCCACGGTGCACTGCGCAACTTTGAACGCGTAGGAGCCGTTTGCGGTGAACAGTTTGCCGTCCTTCATGCAATTGGTGCTCCAGCCTGCGTCATTGGTGCCGAAGAGCAGGTCGATCGTGTACAGATACTTGACTTCCTTCGCCGCGAGCGTGTTGTAAACATTCTCGTCGATCGCCTTCAGATCTGCCATGGAGATCGCCTTCAGAGCGGACTTCTCATAGACTTCGGTGTCCTTGCCGCCCCAGCCGTTCTGCGTGCCGTCAGCAAGCAGGTACTGGCCGTGCGCGCACCATGCTGCGTGGGTGGTATCCGCGAGAACTTCGGTGCTGACTTCATCATTGGGCGTTGCTTCATCATTGGGCGTTGCTTCCTGCTTCGCACCGCATGCGGCCATGGACATGACCATCATGACAGCCAACAGAATAACAAGCAGTTTCTTCATAGTTGTTTTTTTCCTCCTTCTTTTTAGAAAAACGAGTTTTTGTATTTTCTGCCGCACGAGTTTCTCATGCGGCGACTCGCCATGCAGCACGGATTTCTTTCACCGAACGCGTGCAGAAAAAACGCCTTCCGCGACTTGCTGCATGCTTCCGTCATAAGAAACCCAAAATCTTTCATCCTACCAATTCAATGGTATTCGAAAGATTTGTATATATTTTAGCACAATCCGATTTGATTATCAATAGCTTTTACGAGATTTTTTGAAAGGCAGCCGTGCCGAAATGATGTTGAAAAACCGCCCGTTTGATCGGATGCCGAATTGCCGGCGGCTTTCGGACGTTCATTATTCTCCCTTTCTCTTTGCTCCGTCCGGTCAAACGCGGTACAATACGAACCGCCCGAATCGCTTCGGGCGGTTCTTTTCTTCGCGCGTCGCTCGGTTTGGGGAGAGGATGAGCCGCGCGAAAGCAGGAGGAACCGATGAGAACGGGTAGAACGCGCTTCATTCTTCCGGCAGAATATAGATGATGTCGCTGATTTTACGTCCTTCGTCGCAGCTTTTGCTGATGATATCACCGTTCCAGTACATCTGCGCCGAAGCGCCCCCGTCGAGGTTATACGCCGCCTTGCAGCCGAGATCCTCCATCAGCCGCGAGAGCGCGGTCAGCTTCACGCCTTCCGACCAGCCGGGCTGCCGTCCGTCCACGATTACAAAGCAGTAGTGCCCGGGCTCGTAATAGCCGATCGCGGCGCGCGGGTTGTGAGATTGCAGTTGATGGCTGATTTCTATTGCGTGTCCGTTTTCATCCAGCAGTGCGGGACCGAACCCCCACACCTGCCACGGGTCGGCATCGATGATTTCCTGCATCGTAAACGTGCCCCACTTCTTCGTTTCCATGCGGCCGTCGCGATAGAGCACGCACAGGTCGGTGTCCTCGATCAGCGTGCTGCGATACAGAACGCCGTTTCGGATGACGAAGCTGTCCCGCTCGTGCGTATAGGTATCCCCGTCGATAGCAAGGAGCGCGCCTACGCCGTCCGAGATCTCCCGCACCGTGCCCACGTAGCGCGTATTGAAATCGCCTCTGGCCGCCGCGGCTTTGATCGAGGTCACGTCCTTCACGTAGATATCGGCAACGTAATAGCTCGTAATCTTCGCGTAAGTATCCTTGACCGTATAGGCGCTGACCGTGACGTCAATCGAGCTGCTTTTATAGCTCCGCTCGCCGTACACAGGCTCGTCCGAAAACTTTCCGGGGAATCGCTCCTCCGGTTCGGGCAACGCGGACGCTGCCGCCCCGGCGCCGTCCGAAGTCTCGACGGGAACGGTTTTCGCCGTATCCGCCGTCTCCGGCATTTTTCGCGGTTCGGAAGGACTCGTCCGTTCGGACGCGTATGACGGCTGTTCCGCCGTCGGTTTCGCTTCCGGCTTCGCACACGCCGCAAGCAGCAGCGCAAAGAAACACAGAAATGCTCGTTTCATAAATGCCCGCTCCTTTCTTGTATCCGGCTTCCATGATACGCTCCAAATTCGTCCAAAACGCGTTTAAAATCTCACAAAGTTGTAATGAAGTTGTAAAAAGAAAAACAGGTCGGTTTTTGCCGGCCTGTTTGTCGTTTTTAGCGGTTAGCGGTTGTCCGGACGGACCGTGTGAAGGTCGCCGTCCCAGTCGCGGTAATTCGGAATATACGGCTTGCCCGTCGTTGCGTTGATATACACCGCGTCCGCCAGCCAGCCGCTCGGGCCATCCATGAACAGCGTCTCATTCGCAAAGTGCCAAATCTCCTTCAGTATGCCGTCACAGAAATAGCATTCATACCACGTGCCGTCCTCAAGAACGATGTCCATCGTGCAGAAATGCCAGTCATAAACCGCGTTGTTGTCGATTTCCTTCACCGTCTTTTCCTTGGCGTGTCCGGTGCAGGAACCGAGTGAGAAGACCAGATAATCCGCAACGGTCTTCGTTGCCGCCTCGTATGCCTCTCCTCCCATCTCCTCATAGGGGATATTGAGCAGGTCCTTGCACGGAACCACGCCCGCAAAGGAGATCACGTCGCCGGAATAAGCGGATATAACGACTTCGAGCCCCTCGCCGGTGATCTTCCAGCAATCCTCACGCGCGCCGCTTTCGTCGCGGAAGAACGTCGCGGTCAGTTTGGAAGTATCGAGCTTCTCTCCGGACAGATTCCTGTACATGCGGGAAAGCGAAGCAAAGATTTTTTCTTTATTGATTACGTTCTCTGCCTTCTTCGGCGGTTCGGCCTCGACAAATTTTTGCGGATATGCCGGGGTGGAATAGTCATACTGGATATCCGCAAGAAAGTATTCGCCTTCGAGCATTGCCTGCTCACTCGGATATACCGCCGCCTGCCACAGCGTGTCCCCGATATACGAAAACGTCACACAAGCTTCTGAGTCGGTCTTGAATTCATAAACGGTTTCGATCAGCGTATCGCTTATACTGTTTTTCTCAAAGCGATGGTGCTTTGTGCTGTAGCCGAGCTTCTGTGCAACGGCTTGGCTGTCCTTCTCACGGCCGTCCGACAACGTGCTTTCCGGATAGGCCAGAAGGTCGGCGCAGATGAGCGTAAGATCCGACGCACGAAGCGTCAACAAATAGATGCCCTGCGAATCCGATATGCGCAGGATCGTGTCGCGGTCGCCCGTGGGATCGGTAAACGCCTGAACCTTTGCAGCGCCCGCCCCGGTTCCGGTCAGTTCATCGAACGTCTTTCCGAACAGCGCCGCCGTCAGTTTCTCCGCGGCGTCACGCGCCGCTTCGGTCTGCTGTGCATCCGGTTGCGTTTCCGTCCATAGGAACGTGTTTTGCGCCACCCATAAATCCGAACGAATGGGAATGATCGTGCGTCTGCGCCGCTCTACGCGTTGAGAGATCCTTCCGATTTCATCGGCAGACAGCGTAAGCGTTTCCTTTTCCGGCGCCGGTTTGGGTTGCTGATCCACCGCGGGCGCGTCGTCCGTTCTATCTTCGGTTTCGCCCGTTTTTTCAGGAGCGCGCGTCGCCGCATCGGCGTCCGCTACGGTCGTGAACGTGCGTTCCCCCATTGACGTGCGGATCGTTCCGCCGATCACCAGCCCGGCGAGAACGCCGACGCAAAGCACCGCCGTGCATGCAATGAGAACAATCATGTGTTTGTGAAAAAATAGTTTCATAGCTTCCACTCCTTTCTTCGCCGTTATCGTATCACGGCGCTTGTATCGGAGTCATCACAGACTTGTAACAGAGTTGTAAAACCAGCAGTTTCCGCCATTTATGAATCTTTGCGTTTCCGCGGCGAACTCTTTTTCGGCAAGCTGAAGCAAACCGACGCCGTCGTGCCCGCGCCCTCCTTTGAGGTAAATCGCAGCGACGCGCCGTGCAGCGCGGCGATCTCGTGACACAGCGGGACGCCGAGACCGGTCCGGATGCTTGGATTTTTAGCATGCGCCGGATCGTTGACATATTTGAGCTGTTCCGGCGTCATTCCGCTGCCCGCGTCGATGATTTCGATCACGCCCGGCGTCGCGCGCATTCGCACGGGACTGTCCGGCGCAGACGCCTTGACCGCGTTTCCGATCAGGTTTCCGAGAAGACTTAAAAGCAAAGCGCGGTCGGCAGTCAGCGATTCCCATTCCACTTCGGTCACAAGCGTCGGATAGGTTTCCATAAGATGCGCCGCAAGCTCCGAAAGCCGAACGCGCTCCGGACGAAACACGTTTTTGCGCGCGTCGGCGAGCGTCAGAAGCTTTTGCGAGATCTCGCCGAGCCGTTCGCACTCGGATACGATATAGCCGGCTGCCTGATGCTGCTGCTCAGGGCTGAGCTTCGCGCGTTCCAGAAGCTCCCCGTATCCGCGAATCACGGTCAGCGGCGTACGAAGTTCATGCGCAAGACGCTCAATCGGGCGATTGACGCGTTCCAGCATCGCGTAAAGCGCAACGGCGATTGCGCAGGACAACGCCGTGCAAATCAAAACCATGCCGATCGCCTGCCGTTCGAGACGCCGTACTTCTCCGGTTGCGTCGAACGCATACCGCAGAAAAATTCCGTCGGACAGCGTGTCCGTAATGACCAGCAGCGTGCGCCCGTTTTGCACAAGCCATTTCGTTTTACCGAACTCCGTCTCGGGCGGCGCCGGCTCGGTCGCCAACCACGTCTGATCCGCATACCCGATGGCAAACGACGCCTCGCCCCTGTCGTAAGCGGCAAATCCGCGCGCGTATTTCGGCCGATCCTGCTGCGGCGTTGTTTCAAACAGTCCGTCTGCGGCAAGGGCAAGCGCTTTTTCTTCGCCGATCGCGCGCGATTCAATCGAGGCGATCGCCGCGCGAATATTGGGCAGCAGCAGAAAAAACGTGCTCGTGTACAGCACGGCAGCAATCATCAGAACCGTAAGAAGATAGCTTTTTTGTCTGAGTTTCACTGCGACTCCTCAAATCGGTATCCGAACCGGTAGATCGTCTTGATCCGGTCCCCAAGTCCCAGTTTTTTCCGCAGCCTCTGCACGTGTACGTCGACCGTTCGCGTTTCTCCCAGGAACGAAACGTCCCATGCCTCGCGCATCAGCTTCTGCCGCGACAGCGCGATATTGCGGTTTCTGATCAGCGCTTCCAGAAGCGCATATTCCTGCATCGTCAGCTCGATCGGCCTGCCTGCCTTTGTGACGGTCTTCGCTTCGAAATCGACGTCCAGATCGTCGATCCGATAATGGTTTTCGCTCTTGTGCGTGCGGCGTAAAATCGCTTCCACACGCAAAAGAAGCTCGGCCATCTCGAACGGTTTGACGAGATAATCGTCCGCGCCGCATTCAAAGCCTTTCACCTTGTCGGCCGTTTCGCCGAGCGCGGTCACGAAAATCGCCGGCGTACCCTTGAGCTTTTCATACACCTTAAATCCGTTCGTGTCCGGCAGCATGACGTCGATGATCAGGAGATCGAGCGGCGTCCTTTCCGCGATCGCAAGCGCTTCCTTTCCGGTGAACGCCTGCACCGCCGTGTGCCCCACCATGCCGAGATTCAGCGCAATCAGATCGTTGATCGCGCGCTCATCTTCCAAAACCAGGATCCTTGCCATTGTTTCTCCTTGCGTCGTCGTATTTCCTCTCCCTTCGGCATTATACCACGCGACTTGTAACAGAGTTGTAAAATCGCGTTGAATAACCGCTGCCTGTGCGAAAGAACGACAAAAAAAGCTCCCCCCTCAAAAGGGGAAGCTCAGACTGCCGTAAAAGGGATCAGATGCGTTCCGGTACCTTTGCGTTGACCGCTGCGATCAGCTCCTTGACCTTCGCCTGCACCGTTTCGGCGGCGCCGTCGATCGCGATATCGAGGCGGAAGGACTTGTCACGCGCAGCAAGCTCAAACGCATTGCGCGAAAGGGTTTTGGGGGAAATCACCACGCGCACCGGCGCGCCTAAAAGGTCCGCGTCGGAGAACATGACGCCTGCGGAAACGGGACGGTCGTCGAAGAGCACTTCGATTCCCGCGTCCTCGAGCTCCTGATAGAGCTTTTCCGCCGCTTCGCGCACGTTCGCGTCGTCGATTCTGAGCGCGCAGATCTCCACCTGCCACGGCGCGATCGTGATGGGCCAGATGGGACCGTAATCGTCGTGATGCGCTTCGCACACCGACGCGATGAGACGGCCCACGCCGATGCCGTAGCAGCCCATGATCGGGTTTTTGCGCTCGCCGTTTTCCGCGTCGTAGGTCATGCCCATCGCCTCGGTATAGCGCTTGCCGAGCTGGAAGATGTTGCCGACCTCGATCCCGCGGGAAATCTTCAGGCTGTGCCTGCCGCAGTTCGGGCAAATGCCGCCCTCGACCGCTTTAGAGAGATCGAGATATTCCGTATCGGCGGGCAGATCGCGCGCGGGCGTGAAGCCGGTAAGGTGGTACTCGGGCTTGTTCGCGCCGCAGACGAGGTTCGTCGCGCCGAACAGCGAGCGGTCGAACAGTACGGTCGCCGTCGTATCGAGACCGACCGGTCCGATGTTGCCCGCATTGAGGTTTGCGTTTTCGATGTCGACCGCGGGATGCACTTCCGCCTTCAGGTAATTCGTCAGCTTGGTCTCGTTGACCTCGCGATCGCCGCGCACGAAGATCAGCACGTACGAATCGTCCGCGTTGCGCTGATACACGACCGCCTTGCAGGACTTTTCATCCGGCATGTGCAGCAGTTCGCCGACCTCCGCGATCGTCGCCGCCTCGCCGGTGAATACTTCGGTGAGCGGCTCAAGCGTTTCGTCCGCCGCGTTTTCAGTGATCGCCTCGCACGCTTCCATGTTCGCGCGGAAGCCGCAGTCGGGGCAGGTCACGATGGTATCCTCGCCGATGTCCGTCAGCAGCATGAATTCGTGGCTGACTTTTCCGCCCATCATGCCGGAATCCGACTTGACCGCGATGACCTCCGGTACGCCTGCGCGCGCGTAGATGCGCTCATACGCGCGATAGCAGCGATCATAGTACGCTTCAAGGTCTTCCTGCGTGGTGTGGAACGAATACGCGTCCTTCATCGTGAACTCGCGCACGCGGATGAGACCACCCCTTGCGCGCGGCTCGTCGCGGAACTTCGTCTGGATCTGATAGATCATGAACGGGTATTTCTGATACGTGCCCGCCACATTCATCGCCATCTGCACCGCCGCTTCCTCGTGCGTCATGCCGAGCACCATGTCCGCGCCGCCGCGATCCTTGAACCGTAAAAGCTCCTTGCCGATGGACTCGAAGCGGCCCGAGCTCTGCCAGAGCGTCGCGGGCATCACGACCGGGAACAGAACCTCCTGTCCGTCGATCGCGTCCATCTCTTCTCTTAAGATCTGCTCGATCTTGTTCTGAATCCGCTTTGCGGGCGTAAACAACGAATAAATGCCGTTGCCGACCTGCTTTATATAGCCGCCGCGCGTCATGAGGTTCTGACTCTCGATCTCGAACGCGCGCTCCTTGAACCGTTCGCCCAAAATGTTCTTTACCTTCATATGTTCCTCCAAAATGGTTTATATATTTCTTCAGCGGACGGGCACTGCCCGTCCCTACAGGTATCTCTCCGATGTCAATTCCCACTTCAATCCGTCAGATGCAGCGACATGCTGCCTCTGCAGCGTACCAAGGATTTTCCGTGTGCCGTTATTATGCTGCTTAGCGGGGCGTCGGGGTCGACGCCCCCTACGGGTTATTCTTCTTCGTACATCCAGTAGATCGCGCCGTCGGAGATCGTCATGCCGAGCGATTCCTGAAGCTTTCTCGACGCGTCGTTTGTCGTGTAGATCTGTCCGTACGGCGTCCAGCCGCGGGAAAGCGCCAGATTGTGCAGCGCGATTTCCAGTGCGGAACCGATGCCGCGCCGACGGAACTTCGGCAGAACTTCCAGCATGCCGCCGGAGCCGTCGCCGTGAAAGCCGATGAATCCGGCAAGCTCGCCGTCCGCGTACGCCGCGAGCACGTCGCCGCGCTTTACGCCTTCCTCATAGCGCGCGGGATTGCCGTCCGGATCGTAGACCGACATCAGAAACGGAACCTGCTCCAAGGGGAACGGTTTGATCTCGCACACGTCGGGTACGGGAATCGGATCCTTGCCCGCGTAATACGCCTGCCAGCATGCCGAAGCATGGTTGATGTTCGGAAACGTCTTGAACACCGCGTCGCGCGACGGCTCGTTATGCGCCACGAACAGCCGGAAGCCTTCCGGGACTGTTTTCAGCGCGCGCATGCCCGCTTCGACCGTGTCGGATACGACGAGACAGAAGCGCTCCCGTTTTGTCAGAAGCACCGCGTCCGGCGCCGCGTACAGCACCTTTGCGCCGCCGCGTTTGATCGCCTCGATCATGTCGATACGCAGCACCCTGTCCTGCTCAAGATACGAAAGAATCTCCTGTTCGTTCATGGCGTAACCCCCTTCACGTCCTTCGAAAAATGCTGATAGTCGGGCTCGCTTTTAAAGTGCCCGCCCCAGTTCCAGCCGTGGCTTTTAAAAAGCTTGTAGCAAAGGTCGTCCTCGTTGATCATGCCGGGACGCACGTTCTTCCGGTCAAGATACGGCTCGCTTTCCTTCGGCGCAAAGCTCCCGTCCGGACGGACGTACGGATTCTCGACCGGATTGACGTCAATCGCCGTGCCGTAGCTGTGCCGTGAAAACTTCCTGCTCCCGGTCACGCGGCGGCAGCAGTACGCCGAAGTGTTGTCCGCCGCCATCGAAAGATTGTCGTCGAACTGCTCGCCGAAATCGTCCAAAAGTCGCACCGATCGCAGCGGATAGCGCGCGTCGTACAGCGCTTCGAAGATCTCGATTACGTCTTGTGCGACCTTTCTGTGCACGAGCAGCGCGCCTTCATGCTCGGCGCCGTCGAAATCGACGTACAGGATATGCACGTAGCGAAGATCGTCAAGTTTCACCGGCGCGTCCTTCGGGTTTTCCGGATAGGTCGAGCCGATCACGTAGCTTTTCAGCGTTTCGGTCGGCTTGCAGTACCAGAAAGCCGCGTTCGTCTTCGATTCCGTGACGGTCTCGTCCCGATACGGATCCGGCGTCGGCGTGGGTTCGGGCGTGGGCTCCGGCGTAGGCGACGGAACCGGCGCAAGCGTCGGCGCAATCGTCGGCGTGGCGGCGGAAACGCTGTCCTCCGCGGGCGGTTCCTCCGTCGGCAGCGGCGTACGGATCTCCGCCTCGGGCGGCTGCGTACGCGCAGGTTCCGGATTCGATTGTACGGCGCAGCCCGCCGCAAGCAGCAGGACGAGCAGCCATAAAAGGCGTTTCATAAATGTCAGTATACCGCAGATTTCTCCGCTTGTACAGAGCTTTCTTTCGGATTTTACGCAAAAAAGCAGCCGCGCAGGCTTCGCGCGGCCGCCGAATCTGTTTCCTTTATTTTATTTCAAGCACCTTGAGCTGCTGTTTTGCGATGCGCTCGCGGCGGCGCTGTCCGCTGACGACGACGTAAACCATCATGATGACCGTGATGACGTACGGGATCGCCTTCATGAGATACGCAAACGGCAGATCAGACTGGATGAGTCCCTGAAACTGATCGCCGAGCGCTTCAAAGAAGCCGAACATCAGCGCCGCAAGAAACGCCTTGATCGGATTCGCCGCGCCGAAGATGACGCAGGCAAACGCGATATAGCCGCGCGGCGACGCCATATTCTCCACGAATCTGCCGTTCAGGTTGCCGAGCGACAGGAATGCGCCGGAAAGTCCGCAGAGCATGCCGCAGAGGATCGA
>JAFOTD010000056.1 GCA_017388175.1 Clostridia bacterium
ACCGATCTTTCTCTGCAGCCGATTGCTGTAAGCGAGACGGGACGCTTTCAGCCGAAGGACAGCGCGGCATACTGTTCGTTCACGGCGCTGACGTACCTCGGCGACGGGAGCATTGCCGCGATCGTGTCCGAGCAGTCATTTGCCGGCAAGGAGCGGACGGAGCAGGATTGGCTCTTTATCATCCGGGAGGACGGAGGTTCGGAACAGTATGATCTCGGGACCGACCTCGTTTCCGGAAACTACCGCATCGTAAGCGCCGATCCGAACTATGTGCTCGCAGTGCCGGCGATCGCCGGGCTGACGCTTCCGCGGCTCGTCAATCGCGCGAGCGGCGAGGTCGCGGCATTGAAGATTTCGGGCTTCGAGCTCGTTTCCGTGCCGCTTTCGGAGGCCGGAGAAGGAAACGGAGGGGACGGCGCGATCTCCGTGATCGACGTGCTGAACGACGGAAGAACGTTGATCGTGCGCGATTGGAACACCGGCGCGCTTGCGCTGTTCCGTCCCGATACCATGCAGACGAAGCTACTTCGGATCCTCGACGAAGAGGTGTATTTATGCATGGATTTCTGCGGCGATCACAGAGGGAAGCTCTGCACCGTGTATAACCCGCGCGGCGGGGAAACGGAGCGCGGTCTGCTGCTTACGATCGTGGATGACAACGGCAATCCCGTATTTGAATAAAAGGAGAACACTATGGCACAAAACGCATATGATCTGAAGCTGATGCTGGTTGAAAAGGAGTACGTCGCGGGCGTTCGCGCGGCGCTCGAATCCAAGGTAAAGATCGGTCTCTTCAAAAAGGATAAGGAAGTCGTCGAACTTTTGAACGCGTACAACGTGGGAAAGACGACGCTCGATCAGGCGCAGCGGATCCTTGCGCGCGTCGTCCTTCTGGGCAATGAGATGGCCGCAAAGCCGTCCGCGGGATCCGTCGGCTCGTTTGCGATCCTGCGCGGCGCGACGCGCAAGCTTGCCGAGGTCGTGCAGGGGATCACGGAGGAAGAGAAGGCGCGTCCGGACGGCGACAGCGACGAGATCACCTGCCGCGTGCTCGCGCGACGGTTCCGGGACTGACACGGCTGCGATCCGTTTTGCGGGCGCTCAGTCGAATCCCCTTATTACAGAAAAAACCGACCGGAAAGGGTCGGCTTTTTGTGGCGCAGAGAGAGGGATTCCTTTGCGGCGATGGATATCGGGCTGTCGATCTCGTGCTGCGCACTTCGTTCTCCGCCCTGCCGCAAAGCCGCTTCGCTGCAAAACCGTTCACCGGACGGTTTTGCGGGCGCTCAGTCGAATCCCTTCATTATAGCAAAAAATCCGCCCCCGATGGGGACGGATTTTTTGTGGCGCAGAGAGAGGGATTCGAACCCTCGATACGATTCCTCGTATACACGATTTCCAGTCGTGCGCCTTAGACCAAGCTCAGCCATCTCTGCACGGCGTTTCGTTGCACCTTTGCTATCTTACAACAAACGGTTCCAAAAAGCAAGATATATTTTTCTTCTTGCAAAATTATTTTCAAAAACCTCTTGCATTTTTCTGAAATGTGTGTATAATGATTTCTGTTCGCGGGGCATTAGCACAGTTGGTAGCGCGCAACGTTCGCAATGTTGAGGTCAGGAGTTCGAATCTCCTATGCTCCACCAGAAGGAACACTTCTTCGGAAGTGTTCTTTTTTTATACTTTGTTCATTTGCTTTTCGGAACGCTCCGTTCTACAATATAGAGGGAGGGTAGACTATGCAGATTGTGGTTTTGGACGGATACTGCGTCAACCCGGGCGACGTCGACTGGAGCCCGCTTAAAAAGCTCGGGACGCTGTCGGTGTACGACCGGACGCATCCGGATATGGTCGCGCAGCGGCTGCGCGGCGCGGAAGCTGCTTTTGTCAATAAGGTGCGGCTGAACCGGGACGTTTTGTTCGGCGCGCGGCAGTTGAAATTTATCGGCGTACTCGCGACCGGCTACGACGTGATCGACACGGAAGCGGCAAAGGAACGCGGCATCGTTGTAACCAACGTGCCCGCGTACAGCACGGAGGCGGTCGCGCAGCATACGATCGCGCTGCTGCTTTCGCTTTGCAGCCATGCGGAGTATCATTCCGCACTCGTGCATGAGGGCGCATGGACGGCGCAGCCGGATTTCTCGTGGTGGAAGATCGCGCCCGTTCTGCTCTACGGCAAGACGATGGGGATCGTAGGCTGCGGACGGATCGGCACGCGCGTCGCGAAGATTGCGGACGCTTTGGGCATGCGCGTACTCGGCGCGAGCGTACACGAGCATCCCGATTTTCCCGGAACGATCGTCCCGCTTGAAACGCTGATGAAGGAATCGGACGTCATCAGCCTGCATTGCCCCGCAAAGGCGGACACGGTCGGCATGATCCGCAAGGACACGATCGCTTCGATGAAGGACGGCGCGATCCTTCTGAACACGGCGCGCGGCAGTCTCGTTTCGGAATCGGACGTAAAGGACGCGCTGGAATCCGGCAAGCTTTCGGGATACGGTGCGGACGTCGCAAGCGAGGAGCCGATCAAGCTTCGCAACCCGTTGATGCACGCGAAAAACTGCATTCTGACCTCGCATTACGCGTGGTCGCCGAAACCGATGCGTCAGAAGCTGATCGACGTTTCGACGGAAAACCTGACGGCGTTTTTGCGGGGCGCGCCGAAGAACGTCGTATCATAAAACGCGGGAATCACCTCTTTTCGAGGTGATTTTCATTTGATTTACGGAATTGACATGCTGAATTTACATTTGCCACTTGCAAAAATCGCGTTTTCGGGGTAAACTAAAGATAATTATTCTCGGAGTTGTGTATCATGTTGCTGTGGACCGATCAGACGTGGCGATCGTGCGGCGTTTCCGCTTCGGACGGCGTATTGGTTGCCCTGTCGGGCGGCGCGGACTCCGTGGCGTTGCTGCTGGAGCTTCTTCGGCTTCAAAGAAACGGACTCGTCTCCCGCGTGGAGGCGGCGCATCTGCATCACGGCATTCGCGGTTCTTTCGCGGACGCCGATGCGGAATTCGTACGCGCGCTCTGCAAAAGGCTTGCAATTCCGCTGATTTCGGAACGGATCGACGTCCCGGAACGCGCAAAGGAAACCGGCGAATCTCTGGAGCTTGCCGCAAGGAATGCGCGTCATGCCTTTTTGGAACGGGTTCGGAAAGATCGATCACTTGAAGCCGTCGCGCTCGGACATCATCGGGACGATCAGGCGGAGACCGTTCTTTTGCGTATCATCCGCGGAACCGGAACGGACGGACTTTCGGGAATGCGCCTTCGATCCGGATATCTCGTTCGTCCGCTTCTGTATACGGGAAAGGACGCGATCCTTTCTTATCTTAAAGAACGCGGACAGGACTTTTGCGTCGATGCGACGAACTTCGAACCGGATGCAACGCGGAATAAGATTCGTCTTGAACTGATGCCGCTTCTCCGAATGATGAATCCGTCGATTTCGGAAACGCTTTCCGATATGGCGACGCATATTTCGGAGGACGCGGATCTGCTGAACCGGATCGCCGATGATCTGTTTCGGGAATCCGGGCCGTATCGGATGGACCGGAATCACCTGCAGACGATGGAACGTCCGATCCGGATCAGGGTGCTCAAAAGAATGCTTCCGTATTCGGACTACACGCATACGGACCTTGATCGGCTTGACGCGCTTCTTTCGGGACAGACGGGTGATACGGTTACGTTAAAAAACGGCGTCGTTGCCTGGCTTGACAGTCAATCGCTGCGGATCGGAAGGAACGATCCGAAATCGTTCCTTGTATATGCGCCGAAAACCGGATCGGTCCGGCTGCCGGGCGGCACGCTGACGGTCGAATCCGTTTCGAAGGCCGTCGTTCCGTGCGGCGGGTTTGACGCGTACGTGGACGCCGGCAGGCTTTCCGGGACGGTCTTTTTAAGACCGCCGGTGAACGGCGATCGGTTTACGCCGTTCGGCATGCACGGAAGAAGGCTTCTGAGCGACTACCTGACAGATCGCAAGGTACCGCGGTTTGAACGGGACATCCCGATCCTGTGCGACGAAATCGGCGTCGTCTGGGTCGTGGGTCACACAGTGGATGAACGAATGCGCGTAACGGCGGATTCCAAACATATTTTGCACTATCACTATGAGGAGGATTGACTATGTGGGGTAAGGCATTCATGCAGCAGGACATCGAAGAGGTTCTGCTTTCGGAGGAACAGATCAGAAAACGCGTTCAGGAGCTCGGCGATCAGATTTCGAAGGATTACGACGGACAGGAAATCATTGTTCTGTGCGTTCTGAAGGGCGCAAGCATCTTCTTCTCGGATATCGTCCGCGCCATTTCCGTGCACGTCAAACTGGACTTTATGGGGATTTCCAGCTACGGCGACGCGCAGAAAACGAGCGGCATCGTGCGCATCACGAAGGACATGGACACCAGCATCACCGGCAAGCACGTTCTCATCGCGGAGGACATTATGGACAGCGGGCTCACGCTTTCCTATCTTACGCGTATGCTCAAAGAGCGTCAGCCCGCTTCGATCCGTTCGGTCTGCTTCCTGGATAAGCCGGACCGCCGCGAGTGCGACATCACGCCGGATTACGTCGGTTTCGTGATCCCGAACAAGTTCGTGGTCGGCTACGGCCTCGATTACAAACAAAAGTATCGCAATCTGCCCTTTGTGGGCGTTTTAAAGCCCGAGATCTACAGCTGATCCCGGAAGTACGGGGCATGCCCCTGAACGGAGGACACATTGGAATTCAATCCGAACAATAACCAGAACCGGAACACCGATCCGGGAAGACGCGGCTTCACGGGACGCCGCCTGTTCACCGTGGCGATCTGGGCGCTGATCCTGTTCATGCTGATCTTCATGGTGACGAACGGCTGCGCTTCGACCCAGCCGAAGGAAATCAAGTTCGCCGAGTTCATCGAGCAATACAAGGCGGGCAATGTCAAGGCAGTCTATGAGGTCATTTCCGGCGGCACGTTCTACGGTTTATGGACGACCAGCGAAGCCGACGCGACGAATCTGCCCGAAAGAGCGGACTTTGTATTCCATAAGGATAACGATCAGTTCTATGAAGAGATGCGCGCCATCGTCTCCGGTGAGAAGGACGTTCAGCCGGAGAAGATAACGACCGCCGATTTCAAGTTCGTCATTCAAAGCGCGCTGCCCGAGGGTACGCCGTGGTGGATGTACCTGGTGCAATATCTGCCGCTTCTGATCCTCATGATCGTCATGATGGTCTTTGTCTACCGGCAGCAGGGCGGCGGCAGACAGATGATGAACTTCTCGAAGGCGCGCGCGCGGCTGAATGATCCGACGAAGGACAGGATCACGTTCAAGGACGTTGCGGGACTCGTAGAAGAGAAGGAAGAACTGAAGGAAGTCGTCGACTTCATGCGCGACCACAAGCGATTCACCGAAAACGGCGCGCGCATTCCGAAGGGCGTTCTGCTCGTCGGCCCGCCGGGCACCGGTAAAACGCTGATGGCAAAGGCCGTTGCGGGAGAAGCGGGCGTTCCGTTCTTCTCGATCTCCGGTTCCGACTTTGTCGAAATGTTCGTCGGTGTCGGCGCTTCGCGCGTACGCGATCTGTTTGAAACCGCAAAGCGCAGCGCGCCGGCCGTCATCTTTATCGACGAAATCGACGCGGTCGGCCGTCAGCGCGGCGCAGGGTTAGGCGGCGGTCACGACGAACGCGAACAGACGCTGAACCAGCTTCTCGTCGAAATGGACGGTTTCTCCGCAAACGAGGGGATTATCGTCATGGCGGCGACGAACCGCGCGGACATCCTTGACCCGGCGCTGCTGCGTCCCGGCCGTTTCGACCGACGCATCACGGTCGGCTATCCCGACGTGAAGGGCAGGGAGGAGATTCTGAAGGTTCACGCGCGCAACAAGCATTTTGCCAAGGACGTCAGCCTCAAAACGCTTGCGCGGCGCACGCCGTACTTTACCGGCGCGGACCTTGAGAACATTCTGAACGAGGCGGCGATCCTCTGCACGCGCGACAACCGTAAGGAGATTACGCAGGCCGACCTCGAGGAAGCTGTCACCCGCGTGCAGATGGGCCCGGAAAAGAAGAGCCGCGTCGTCACCGAAAAGGACAAGGAGATCACCGCATATCACGAATGCGGACACGCGATTCTTGCGCACGCGCTCGAAAACTGCGACGATCTGCATGAGATTTCGATTATCTCGCGCGGATGGGCAGGCGGCTATACGATGATGCTGCCGAAAGAGGACGTGCATTATACGCTCAAGTCGCACATGCTTGATGAGATCTGCATGTCGATGGGCGGCCGCGTTGCCGAAAAGATCGTCTTCACCGACGTATCGACCGGCGCTGTGCAGGATCTCAAGCAAGCCACGGGAACCGCGCGCAAGATGGTTGAAGAATACGGCATGTCCGACGCGGTCGGACCCGTGTTCTTAGGCGGCGACACCGAGGTCTTCATTGCAAAGGATTGGGGACACGCAAAGAACTATTCCGAAGCGCTGTCCGCAAAGATCGACGCCGAAATGCGCACAATTCTGGAAGGACAGTTCGAACGCGCCGAAAGAATCCTCAATGAAAACCGCGAAGGCCTTGACGCCTGCGCGAAGCTGCTCCTGAAATATGAACGCGTAACCGGCGAACAGTTCGTCGCTGTTCTGAACGGCGGGGACATGGACGAAGTGATGGCAAAGAAGACTGAGGAATCCGAACCGTCCGCGCCCGAAACGACGGAAGAACCCGAACAATCGAAGGAATAAGATGGAAGAAAACCGCTTTGATCTGCATACGCACAGCATCGTCTCCGACGGCACGGCAGAGCCTTCGGAGATCGTGCGCATCGCTGCGCGCGGAAAGATCAAGCTGCTCGCGCTGACCGACCATGACAGTATCATGGGCGTAGCGGATGCGCTCAAAGCGGGAAAGGAATACGGCGTTCCGGTTCTGCCTGCCGTCGAAATGGACAATGAATGGAGGCACGAGCTGCATATCATCGGTCTCGACGTCGATCCGAACAATCCAACGCTTCTGCGCGCGCTCGAGATCGCGCGGGAACGGCGGGAACGGCGCAATAAGATCATTTACAGCCGTCTGAAGGAAGCGGGATACGACGTGCAGCCGTTCGTCAACCGTCCCGAGTCCACGACGACCAAGCTGCATATCGCGCACGCGCTGATTAAAGCCGGATATGCAAACGATGTGCGCGACGCGTTCGCGAAGTATCTTCGTCCCGGACAAGTCGGGTATTATACCGAACCGCGGTTCACGCCGCAGCAGGTGATTGACATCATTCATCTGGCGGACGGGCTTCCGATTCTGGCGCATCCGTGCCATATCCGCGATAACCCGCACGGGCTGATCCGTGAGCTGTACGATCTGGGACTGATGGGTCTCGAAGCCTATTACCCGACGTCGACCCCGCGGCAGATGGAAATGTACGTTTCGATCGCGAGACAGTATCGCATGCTCGTAACCTGCGGCAGCGATTTCCACGGCGACAATCGTCCCGGCGTTCCGATCGGGTGCGCGTGGCGAAACGTCCCCGCGCTCGAGCAAACGTTTGAAACGCTGACAAAACGAATGAACACGTAATCCGAAAGTCCCGGCGCAAACCGGGACTTTTTTTGATAGGGTCTTGCAAACGGGAATGAAATCGGATATAATACCAATGTTATAGAAGAAAATGGAGGATAATATGAACGAACGTATTGTGCGGCTTCGCGCCGAAATGGAACGCTGCAATCTCGACGCCGTTCTGTTGAAAACGGTCACTGCGATCCGCTATTTTTCCGGTTTCACCAGCGAAGATGCCAGCGTCATCATCACAAAGGACCGCAGCGTCCTTCTGACCGACTTCCGCTATACGATTCAGGCGAAGGCGCAGTCCGGCGACTGCTGTGAGATTCTGGAGGTTTCGGGTGCGGCGCACAACGAAGCGCTGAAGAAGATCATCGAAGACGGCGCTGTGAAGCGCATGGGCTTTGAAGAGGACTACGTAAGCTTTCTGGGCTATCAGAAATACTCGGCCTTCGGGGCTGAGCTCGTGCCGTTTGCAAAAGAGCTTTCGCTTCTCCGCATCAAAAAGTCGCAGGAGGAGATCGACAATCTGCAGAAGGCGCAGTCCATGGCGGATGAAGCGTTCATGGAGCTTTTAAAGGTCGTGAAGCCCGGCATGACGGAACGCCGCGTTGCCGCGGAGCTCGAATATATCTGCGCAAAGCTCGGCAGCGAGGGCCCCTCGTTTGAAACGATTGTCGGCTCCGGTCCCAACGGCGCCATGTGCCACGCGGTTCCGGGCGAAAGACAGCTTCAGGAAGGCGATCTCGTCGTCGTCGATTTCGGATGCCTGTATAACGGGTATCATTCCGACATGACGCGCACCTTTGCTGTGGGCAAGGTCGATCCGTTTGCGGAAGAGATTTATAACATTGTTCTCGAGGCGCAGACCCGCGCGCTTGATGCGCTGAAGCCCGGCATCACGGGCAAGGAGCTCGACGCGATCGCGCGCGATTACATCACCGAAAAGGGGTACGGCGATTGCTTCGGTCACTCTCTGGGTCACGGTTTCGGACTTCTGATTCATGAAGAACCCCGCGCGTCGGTCACGGGCGATACCGTGTTCGAAGAGGGCATGACGATCACCGTTGAGCCCGGCATTTACATTGAAGACAAGTTCGGCGTCCGCATCGAGGACTGCTGCGTGGTCACCAAAGACGGCAAGCTGAACTTTGCGCATGCACCGAAAACGTTGCAGCATATCTAATACCACAAGGAAACGAATTGGGAGGACTTACTTATGATTATGGCAGGCGATTTCCGCAAGGGCGTGACGGTTGAGATTGACGGCGTGGTTTGGTCGATCTCCGACTTCCAGCATGTTAAGCCGGGCAAGGGCGCGGCATTCGTGCGCACGAGACTCAAGAACGTGATGACCGGCGCAGTGCTGGAGCGTACCTTCAGCCCGACGGACAAGTACCCGCTGGCGCACATCGAGACGAAGGATATGGAATATCTGTATTCCGACGGCGAGCTGTATTACTTCATGGACATCGAGACTTACGAGCAGATCCCGCTGAACTATGAGCAGGTAGAGGACGCGATCGACTTTATCAAGGAGAACGATCAGGTCAAGATGCGCTTCTACAAGGGCAGCGCGTTCTCCGTGGAAGCGCCGAACTTCGTCGAGCTCAAGGTCACGGAGACCGAACCGGGCTTCAAGGGCGACACCGCTACCGGCACGACCAAGCCCGCAGTCCTTGAAACCGGATACCATATCGCGGTTCCGCTGTTCGTCAACGAGGGCGACGTGATCCGCATCGACACCAGAACCGGCGAATATATGTCCCGCGTATAACGCAAAAATACTACAATTCGGAGGTGCAGCATGAGCAGAATTTCTGAGAAGGTCGCATATCTGGACGGGCTGATGGAAGGCCTCAACATCCACGAGGACAAGTACGCGAAGATCTTCACCGCGATCGTCGACACGCTCGACCTGATCGCCGAGGAGATGGCGGACCACGAGGACACGCTCGCGGATCTCGACGACAGCGTCGAAGAGATCTTCGAGAACCTCGACGAGTACGACGATTTTCTGTACGGCGACGAGGACGAGGATGAGGAAGAAGAGTTCGAAGACGACGATTTCTTCGAGATCGTCTGCCCAAACTGCGGCGAGACCATCTATTTCGATCAGGACATGCTGGACAGACCGGACGGTCTCATCTGCCCGAACTGCAACGAGCCGATCGAGCTGCATATTCCGGACGCAGATCCGGAGGAAACGGAAAAATAATCCCGCTTGAGAAACAAAGCACGGTCGGTATCGGCTGTGCTTTTTTCTTGATGGATCTTGAGATACGGAGGTGAAAACAATGATCCGAATACTGTCCGATCTCGGACCGTGCATGCCGTTCATCAACGGGATCAAGGACGATCCCGTTTATTCCGATCCGCATTTTTGTACACCGGAACAGCAAAGAGCGAACTTGTTCGACACCGTCGGCAAAAAGGATTATCTTGCGCTCGGCGTTTTCCGGAACGAAGCGCTGATCGGGCTGTTCAACTTTGTGATCATCGAAGCGGAACGGTACGTCGAAATGCTGATCGGGTTTTCCCGCGCGTATGAGGCATACAAAGAGATCGCGGACTATCTTGCGGCGAACTATGCGGGATTCCAGGCGGATTTCGTGTTCAATCCTCAGAACGATCTCATCATAAAGACGCTCGAAAAGCGCTGCGCTGCGTTCGATCCGGAGATGCAGAAAATGGTTCTTACGGACGATCCGACGCAGATTGACACGGACGGGATCGTGCCGCTGTCCGATCCGTTCAAGGACGCGTATATCGCGCTGCACACAACGGATTGCTACTGGACCGGGGAGAAGGTTGCCGATGCGCCGGACATGTTTAACGCGTTTCTGGCGGTTGACGACGGCGTGGTTGTCGGCTATCTGGACATCACACACTGCTTTGAAGAAAACGAGATCTATGATTTTAAAGTGAAAGAAGCATATCGCAGACAGGGCTGGGGGAGAAAGCTTCTGAAAAAGGCGATCGAATCCAATCGTTCGAAGGAAATGATGCTTTTTGTCGAGGTTGACAACATTCCCGCACTGCGGCTTTACGAATCTGCAGGCTTCCGGAAAGTCCCGGGACAGAACAGCCAAATGGCGACATGGAATATTCCGCCGATTTCCGAATAAATTTACAGTCTATTCATATTGTGCCCGTTTGAAACGGGTCCGGAATGCTTTACAAAATTTATTCGAAGGGGTAAAATAATCACAAGCGGAGCATGCATATGCGCGGTTGACCGCGATGCGTTCCGCTTGTATATGTATGATGGAAACAGCAAGAAAAATATGCAGACGCTTACATGCGTATCTCCGCCTCGGACGGTATGAGGGAACGGTGCATGCCGTCTATCCGGACGCGGTTTATTGCAATACGACGATCGGCATGGTGGGGATTCTCACAAACGCGCATTGTCTTTCTCCGTTCTCGGCGGTTGTGCCTTCCACAAAGCCTTTGACACGATTCGGCATCGAAGAAGGACAGCAGGTACTTCTCGGCGAAGAGCGGATCGAGATCCCGCAGTGTGAGTTTTCGGTCGATCTTTCGCTCGGCACCGATTACGATCTTTCGCTCCAGTCGATGCAGGCGATCTTTCTGCCCGCAGACTATGATATCCGTCTCCGGCATGTTTTGCATGCGGTCGAGACAAACGCGAAGGAGGACGATCTCGGGCCGCTTTTGACCGATGCGAAGCCGAATCAGTATTCGGAACTCGTTAAACCGCTTTTGCCCGAGCTGCACGCTGCGTTTCGCGATCAAAACCCGCAGGGGTGCGAAGCATCCGCATCTAAGATCGCGGGGATCGGCGTCGGGCTGATTCCCTCTGCGGACCGGCTTTTGTGCGGCTATATGGCGGGCTATTCGGCGCTTTCCGCCGCGCTCGGACGAAACTACAACCGCGTACTCGAAATGACCCGCGCGCTCGCCGGAGCGTCCGCCGCGAATACGACCGATCTTTCCGCCGCATTTCTTTTGCAGGGCGGAGAGGGACTCGTTTCGGAGGATCTGTTCGTCCTGCTGAGAAACGTTTTCTCTGACGCGCCGTATTCCGTGCTCGTCGCAACGGCCAACCGCATTGCGGCTCTTCCTTTGGGCGGCGGCGCGGATATGCTCGTCGGCGTGCATCTGGCCCTTTCCAGACTGTATGCGGAGAATCCTGTCGATTGATTTTTGCGGAATGCCTCCTTCAACGGAAGGGGGCATTTTCTATGCTTGCAAACGCTGTCGAAACCCGCTAAAATAGAAGAATCAGAAGTAAAGGAGATGTGTTATGGAATCCATCGGCATCAAAGATTTTCTGAACTATAAGTATCTGTCAAACGTGAAATATGCGCCGGACGGGAAGCGCGCCGCGTTCATTGTCAGCAACTGCAGCGAGGAGGAAAACTGCTACGAAAGCCGTCTGTGGCTGTATGACGGCGCCTTCCGTCAGCTGACCGATCTCGGCAAGGAGGCACGGTACTTCTGGGAGGATGAAAACACGATCCTATTCCCTGCGGTACGCTCCGCTTCCGAAAAGAAGCGCGCCGAAAAGAAGGAGCAGTTCACAAGCTTCTACCGCTTGCGTCTGTCCGGCGGCGAAGCGATCCATGCGTTTACGCTGCCGTTTTCCGCGGGATGGATCAAAAAACTGCCGAACGGCTCGTACGTCGTACTCGGCACGATCGACGCGAACGAGCCGGATTACTATTGTATGAACAAAGACGACCGCGAAAAGGTCGAAAAAGGCTATGCGGACGATGCGGACTACGAGGTGTTCGACGAGCTGCCGTATTGGATGAACGGCGGCGGCGTCATCAACAAGACCCGCAACGCGCTGTTTCTCGTCTCTGCCGACGCAAAGGACGTGAAGCGCGTAACGGAACCGTTCTTCTCAGTCGATTCGATCGAGACGATCGGCGATCTTGTGTATTTCCTCGGCGACTCCTATACCGCCCGCCTCGATCTGACCCATCCGAAACTCCATGTTCTGGACGGCGCAAGGGGCGAGGTTCGACTGATCCATGCATACGAAGGGCTGTATGTCGACCGCATCAAGGCGGTCGGTGAAAAGCTTCTTTTGATGGCGAGCGAGGGCAAGGATATCGGGCTCAACGAAAACAGCGACTTTTATCTTGTGGATCGCGAGACCGGGGAGCTTACGATGCTCCTTGAAAACACGGAAAGCCTTTGGAATTCGGTCGGATCCGACGTGCGTCACGGCGGTGGGGAAAGCATGATCGGAACGAACGACCGCCTGTATTACATCACCACGCGTGCTGAGAGCTCGCATTTGTACGCTTTGGACATGCAGGGGAACAATGTTCCGATTGCAACGGAAACCGGCTCCATCGACGCTGTAGCGATTCATCCGGACAATGACGAAGCACTGCTGATCTCGCTCTATGACGGATCCCTGCAGGAGCTGTACGCGAAGAATCTCAAAACCGGCGAACTCAAAAAGCTCTCGCGTTTCAACGATGAAATGCTGAAGGACAAGTACGTCGCAAAGTGCGAGCCTGTATCGGTCGAGAGCGAAGGCTGGACGATCCAAGGCTGGGTGCTGAAGCCCAAAGATTACGACCCCGAAAAGAAATACCCTGCGGTGTTCGACATCCACGGCGGACCGAAGACGGTGTACGGAACCGTGTTCTATCACGAGATGCAGCTTTGGGCAGGCATGGGATACTTTGTGTTCTTCTGCAACCCGAAGGGTTCGGACGGCAGGGGAGACGTCTTTGCCGACATCATGGGACACTACGGCGAAACGGACTACAAAAACCTCATGGACTTTGCGGATGAGGTTTTGCGCCGCTATCCCGCGATCGACCCGAACCGTGTCTGTGAGACGGGCGGCAGCTACGGCGGATTCATGACGAACTGGATCATCGGGCACACCGACCGGTTCTGCGCGTGCGCGTCGCAGCGCTCCATCTCGAACTGGCTGAGCTTCAACGGCATTTCCGACATCGGCTACTATTTTGTCGGCGATCAGAACAAGGCCGATTTCTATACCGACCATGAAAAGCTCTGGGATCACAGCCCGCTGAAATACGCAAAGAACGTGAAAACGCCGACGCTGTTCATCCACTCGGACGAGGACTATCGCTGTCCGATCGATCAGGGCTTGCAGATGTACGCGGCGTTGGTCGACCGCGGAATTCCGGCACGAATCTGCGTTTTCCACGGCGAAAACCACGAGCTATCCCGCTCCGGAAAGCCGCTGCACCGCATCCGCCGCCTTACGGAGATCACGAACTGGTTTGAGAAGTACGCGAAAGAAAATTGAACGACAGAAAAAGCGCCCGAGCGGGCGCTTTTTTCATGGCTATTATTAATTGTCCAGAAGCCTGCTCGCTTCCGGTGCGTCGAGACGTTCGACGTCGCGAAGCTTGCGGTTGATTGCGCGGGTGCGAACGCCGATCAGGTTATCGAGCTCGGCGTTGGCAAGCTGAAGCTGCTTCTGCGATTTCTGCAGCCCTTCGCCGAACTTTTCGAATTCCGTTTTGACCGCGCCGAGGATCTGCCATACCTCGCCGGAACGCTTCTGGATCGCAAGCGTTCGAAAGCCCATCTGAAGACTGTTCAAGAATGCGGCCATCGTGCTCGGACCGGTCACGTTGATGCGGTACGTGCGCTGCAGCTCTTCGATGAGTCCGCGGTTGACCGCTTCGGCATACAAACCTTCGAACGGCAGGAACAGAATGCCGAAATCGGTCGTGTGCGGCGGGTCGATGTACTTGTCGCGAATGTCCTTTGCTTCGGCCTTCAGGCGGATCTCAAGCATCTTCGCCGCCTGCGCGATCGCGTCCGGATCGCCCTTTTCGTACGCGTCCTGCAGGCTTGCGAACGTTTCGCCGGGGAACTTCGCGTCGACGGGCAGCAGGACCGGCGTTTCGCCGTCGCCGGGAAGTTTGATCGCATACTCAACGCGGTCGCGCGAGCCGGGCTTCGTTGCGATATCGGTTTCGTACTGCTCAGGAGAAAGGATCTCGGAAAGGATGGCGGAAAGCTGCGTTTCGCCCAGGATCCCGCGCGTTTTGACGTTACTGAGCACTTTCTTGAGATCGGTCACGCCGGCCGCGACAGCCTGCATTTCGCCGAGACCTTTATAGACTTGTTCGAGCTGATTGGAGACCAGCTTGAACGATTCCGATATGCGCGATTCCAGCGTCTTTTCGAGCTTTTCATCGACGACCTTCTGCATCTTTTCGAGCTTGTCCGCGTTCTCGGTCTGGATGGAGGAGAGGCGGCGCTCCATCGTCTGCCGGACCGCTTCCAGTTTGTCCTCATTCGACTTTTCGAGCGAGGAAATGCGCGTTTCCATCGTCGCGCGGACGGCTTCCATCTTTTGCTCGCTTGCGGTTCCGAACGCGGAAAGCCGCGTCTCCATTGTCTGACGGATGCCTTCCATCTTTTGCTCGCTGGATTGTTCGAGATTGGACAGCCGATCCTCCTGCGATTTTCTGAGCCGCTCAAAGTCCAGCGCGGTGCTCTTTTCCATGCTGCTGAGCCGCTGATCCTGCGAAGCTGACGCGGCGCGCTGGTTGTCGGAAATGGTCTTTCCGAACGCCTGCAGACTGTTGCTGATCTCCATGCGCAGCTCGGACTGACCGTCCTTTTTCATCGAAAGAATGTGGATGAACAGAATGACGACCAGGATCAGAAATGAAATGCCGGATAAAATCAATGCGGCAATCTCCATAGGGGCACCTCCGATGCGAAGAATCACGTTTTCCTGTATTATAACACGGAATTACCGTCTTGCGAAGAGTCATTTAACATGATATACTATTATAAAATCCGGGACTGCGGTTTATCGCGCCGGAATGAGAAGGAGGATAAATATCCATGCAGTATTCCCGCGACGTGGAAGAAATGGTATGCGTCAAAAAAGGCGCGAAGCATGAACCTGCTCCGATCCCCGAAGAGGGCAAGTGGGTCAAAGCAAAAGAAATCAAGGACATCAGCGGTCTGACGCACGGCATCGGCTGGTGCGCGCCGCAGCAGGGCGCGTGCAAGCTCACGCTGAACATCAAGGAAGGCGTCATCGAAGAAGCGCTCGTTGAAACGCTCGGCTGCTCCGGCATGACGCATTCCGCGGCAATGGCGGCGGAGATCCTGCCCGGCAAGACCATTCTCGAAGCACTGAACAGCGACCTCGTGTGCGACGCGATCAACACGGCGATGCGCGAGCTCTTCCTGCAGATCGTTTACGGCAGAAGCCAGAGCGCGTTTTCCGACGACGGCCTGACCATCGGCGCTGGGCTTGAAGACCTCGGCAAGGGCCTTCGCTCGCAGATCGGCACGATGTACGGCACCAAGGCGAAGGGCCCGAGATATCTCGAGATGGCGGAAGGCTACGTCCTGAAGATCGGTCTCGACGAAGAGGGCGAAATCATCGGCTACCAGTTCGTGAGCCTCGGCAAGATGATGGACGCGATCAAGAAGGGCATGGACCCGAAGGAAGCGTTCGAGAAGAACATCGGGACCTACGGCAGATTCGCAACCGCCGCAAAGGTCATCGACCCGCGTAAGGAATAACGGAGGTGCCGCATGATTACGTTTGAAGGTTTTGAAAGAAGAATCGACAAGATCACGAAGGTGCTGAACGAATACGGCATCAAGGATCTCGAAGAAGCAAAGGCGATCTGCGACGCGCACGGCGTCGATCCGTACGGTATCGTAAAGGGCATTCAGCCCATCGCGTTCGAGAACGCGGGCTGGGCATACACCGTCGGCGCGGCGATCGCGTTCAAAAAGGGCGTGAAGGACGCGGCGGAAGCGGCGGAGGCGATCGGCATCGGTCTGCAGTCGTTCTGCATTCCGGGTTCCGTTGCGGATCAGCGCAAAGTGGGCTTGGGCCACGGCAATCTCGGCGCGATGCTTCTTCGTGAGGAGACGAGCTGCTTTGCGTTCTTGGCGGGCCACGAGTCCTTCGCGGCGGCGGAAGGCGCGATCGGCATCGCGAGAACCGCGAACAAGGTCCGCACGAAGCCCTTGCAGGTCATCCTGAACGGTCTCGGCAAGGACGCGGCGTATATCATCTCCCGCATCAACGGATTCACTTACGTCGAGACGGAATACGATTACTATACCGGCGAACTCAAGGTCGTGTACACCAAGGCGTTTTCCGACGGCGAGCGCGCAAAGGTTCGCTGCTACGGCGCGGATGACGTCAACGAAGGCGTCGCGATCATGCGTCACGAGAACGTCGACGTTTCCATCACGGGCAACTCGACGAACCCGACGCGCTTCCAGCATCCGGTCGCGGGCACCTATAAGAAATGGTGCAACGAGAACGGCAAGAAGTACTTCTCCGTCGCGTCCGGCGGCGGCACGGGCAGAACGCTGCATCCCGACAACATGGCGGCAGGTCCGGCTTCCTACGGCATGACGGACACGATGGGTCGTATGCACAGCGACGCGCAGTTTGCGGGCTCCAGCTCCGTTCCGGCGCACGTCGAGATGATGGGTCTCATCGGCATGGGCAATAACCCGATGGTCGGCGCAACGGTAGCAGTCGCGGTCGCGATCGCGCAGGCGCTGTAAGAGAGAATGACGGGAGGGTTTTTTAACCCTCCTATTTTATGGAGCAAAGACAATGGCTTCAACGTCAAAATGTGAATTCTGCGGCGGAACGGTCGGCAGCGACGAACAGAATTGTCCGCACTGCGGCGCGTCGAATCCGAACTACGTTGTTGATACGCCGCGGCAGATCTTTCTGCCGAAAACGATCGATGAGCTTAAGGAATACTGCGCGGAGCGCGGCATGCCGCTTCTTCGCATGCGCTTTTTCATCGGCGAGGATTTCAGGGAACCGAGAGCGTTCGGGATTTTTCGGGACGGCGATCAATTCGTCGTATACAAGAACAAATCCGACGGCTCGCGCGCGATCCGATATCAGGGACCGGACGAAGCGTACGCGGTAAACGAGCTTTTCCAGAAGCTTCTGTCTGAGTGTCACAACCGCGGCATTTACCCGGACGGCAAACCGGACGGCGTGACGAGATCCGCATCCTCGGGCAGGGGATCAAAGAAAAATCGGACCTTTCTTCTTGCCATGCTCTTTATTTTGGGCATTGTGCTGTTTGCTTCGATCTGGAGCTGCAGCAAGCATGCAAACGATGGGTATTACCGCTTTTCCGACAGCATTCTCTGGTATCGCTACGGAAACGATTGGTACTATACAGATTCCGACGGCGGCACGTCATGGTATTCCGGCGATCCGGACGTTTCGGATTACAAGGATTACTACGCCGGCGACGACTACGATTCCGATTGGGGCGGCTCGAACTTCCGTGATTCCGCGCAGTGGGAATCCATCCAGTCGGACAATTCGTCCTCATCCTCGGACTATGACAGCTGGGACAGCGGCGGAACCGACTGGGATTCCGATTGGTAAAACGAAAGAGAGAAACTATGAAACAGCATCGCTTCGGACCCGGTCCGCTCCTGAACGGACAGGGGAATCTCTGTGAACCCGGCTTTTCGACCGCGCTGACAAAATCGTACGACCGCGGCGCGATCCGGGCTTCAAAGCTTCGCATCAAGGAATGGGACTACTATCTCATCACGAACGAGCGTTACGGCGTCGCGCTCACGATCGACGACAACGGGTATATGGGCATGTTGTCCGCTTCCGTGATCGATTTTGCAAACCGCTCGGAAACGACCGTTTCGCCGATGTTCTGGTTCCCGATGGGAAAGACGGCTCTGCCCGCGTCCTCAAAAACGGGCGACGTAAAGAAAACGCTGAAAATCGCCGAAGGAGCGTTTGAACACACAAAGGACGGAAGAAAGCTGTCGTTTCGCATCGACCGGTTTTCCGACGGAAAGCCATTCTCCTGCGAGATCCTTTTATCGGATGAGCCGAAGGACTCCATGGTCATCGCCACGCCGTTTATGAAGCGCGGACATTTCTATTACAATCAAAAGATCGTCGGCATGCGCGCAAAGGGATCGTTTTCGATCGGAAACGAAACGACAATGTTCGATCCCGAAACGACGTTCGGCCTTCTCGATTGGGGCAGAGGCGTCTGGACTTACAAAAACACATGGTACTGGAGTGCGGCGCAGGGAATTGTTGACGGACACAGGTTCGGGTTCAATCTCGGGTACGGGTTCGGCGATACGTCGGCGGCGAGCGAAAATATGCTGTTCTTTGACGGCACTGCGCATAAGCTTTCACGCGTAGATTTCGGCATTCCGAAAAAGAACGACGGATCCGACGACCTGCTCTCGCCGTGGCATTTTACCGACGACGAGGGGCGGCTCGATCTGGTCTTTACGCCGATTCTGGATCGCGCTTCGGATACGAACGCGATCGTGATCCGCTCCGATCAGCATCAGGTTTTCGGACGGTTTACCGGCAGCGCCGTGCTCGACGACGGAAGTATAGTGCCGATCGAAAACCTGCCCGGTTTTGCGGAAAAAGTGTTCAACAAGTGGTGATTGACTTGAATGATTCACCGTCGGTCCTCCTCTTCACATAGAATGAAGGGGAGGATTTTTTATGGAAGCATCGGAATTTACGGAATACCTGAAGGAACAGGTCAGAAATCACAGCATCTACGTTTGGGGCGCGCAAGGGCAGAAGAAGCCGACGATCACGGAGGAATGGATCCGAAAGCGCGAAAAAACAAAGAGGAACGCGGATCGGGCGATTGCGCATTGGAAGAAAGAAGTTCGCGAAGGGTACGGCGACGTGCTGCGCGCGTTCGACTGCTCGGGACTTGGCGCGTACTTTTTTTTGAAGCACGATCTGATCGACCACGACGTGAACGCCGAAGGGCTGAGAAAGATGTGCAGCCCGATCACGCGAAGCGAGGTGCGTGAAGGCGATATGGCGTTTCGGATCAGCGGCGGCCGCGCCGTGCACGTCGGGTATGCCGTTGCAAAAGACCTGTTGATCGAGGCAAAGGGGCGCGACGTAGGCGTCGTGGAAAGTAAAATCAGCGGATGGGACCGGTTCGGAAGGCCGCCGTTTTTTTCCTCGCGCATTCTGAAACTGAGAAACCCGTATATGCGGGGAGAGGATGTCAGACGGCTGCAGCTTGCGTTGAAAGAGCAGGGATATGATCCGGGACAGACCGACGGCATTTACGGAAAGAAAACGGAGCGCGCGGTAAAACGCTTTCAGCGCGCAAACGGGCTCAAAGCGGACGGGATCGCCGGGAAACAAACGCAGTTTGCGCTTGGTCTTTCGTTTTCGGATTAGCAGTGCGGACCGCAGCCGAACAGATTCCATGACCATTCGGAATCGGGCTTATCGGTCGTAATCGGAATCATTTCGGTCGGAGAGGCGCCGTCAGAGGAAGGGCGGGGCGAGGGCGTTTCATCGGTTATAACGTACGTCGGCACTTCGGTCGGAGCGGGCGTAGGAGGATAGGTGTATTCCTCCACGATCAGGTCTCCGGTAAAAACGACCGTACCCGAAACGGTAATAACGGCTGTGCCGGCTTTTGTGCCGACAGCCGCATTCGGGAGGTCGATCGTATAGGTGATCAGATCACCGGGAAACGGATCAAGCTGAAAAACGTCCGCCTGCCACCGCAGCAGGGTGAGCGATTCCGTCCGGTCCCATTCGATTCTGTAGAGCGCTTCCGTGGCGTAGGAAACGGCGGGATCGGGCCGAACGGCATAGGATTCCGGAAGGCATCGTTCGATCAGACTCTTTGCGTCGACCGTTACGGTGTCGTGTGCAAAAACGTATTCGAACAGGTCGATTGCGTCGAGAAAACGCTGCGCGGCGTATTTGTCTTTTGCGCGTCCTTTCGTGCCGGAAGGCGCTTCTTCACCGTGCAAAAGCACAAGAATATAGGTGGTATCGTTCCTGCGCGCGGCGGCGACGAGGCATTTTCCTGCAAGATGTGTATCGCCGGTTTTGACCCCGATCGCATACGGATACAGGCAGGAATACGGTGTATATCCGCTGACGACGACGTCGCGCAGCAGACGGTTGGATGAACGCAGTTCGATCTTTCTGCCGTCTTCCGATTTTGCCGTATATTCGGCGGAAGCGACGATTTCGCGGAACGTCTCGTTTTCCATCGCGTACGCGGTCAGAAGAGCCATATCGCGAGCCGTCGTATAGTGGTCGGAATTATGCAGGCCGTGCGGGTTCAGAAAGTGCGAATGCTCCATGCCGAGCTGCTTCGCTTTTGCGTTCATCAGATCGGCAAATCCAGAAATGCTTCCGCCGACGTGTTCCGCGATCGCGATGGCCGCGTCGTTGCCGGAGGGCAGCATCAGCCCGTAAAGAAGATCAATCATCGGATACTGCTCTCCGGCTTTCAGTCCCATTTTGGAATTGCGCGCGGAGAGGTTGACGGCACGTTTGCCGACGGTCACCATTTCATAAGGGTCGCATCTTTCAAGCGCGATGATACACGTCATGATCTTGGTCGTGCTCGCAGGGTAACGCTTTTTGTCCGCGTTTCGTTCAAGACCTAAAACAGCGTGATACGGATCATCGAGCGTTGCCAAAAATACGGTGTCCTCTGCGAGCGCTTTGAGATCGAATTCTGTCGAATCCTTTGATTCGGCCGATCCGCGGACCGGCAGCAGAAGAATACTCAAAAGCAGGCAGAGGACAATTCTTTTCATGATCGCTCCTTACCGGCGTTCGCCGTACTGCGAGGCTTCCCGCGCTCTGCGTCTTGCGGCGCGGCGGCGCGCGGCTTCTCTGCGCTTTTTCTCCGCTCTGAGATAGAGCAGGAACAAAACGACGCAAACAATCAGCAGCACGATCAGCACAATCAGCACGATCCAGAACCAGGCGCTCGAAGAAGGTGCGGTTCCCGAGCCGTCATTGACCGGTACGCCGTCGATCAGGGAAGAGTCGTTTTCGCCGCCGATCAGGTTGGTGACAGGAGCGTTCGCGTTGTCCGACGCGATCGGAACGACTTCGCTGACGGAGGTGCCTTCCTTGACGCTGCGTGTGGAGATCAGAGGCGCTTCGGCAATCGTCTTTCTATTGTATGAATAGGTTACGCTTCCGATCTGATCGCCTTCCACGATCGGGGCATACATACTGGTAAAGGTCGGATTGACTTCAATCTTGAGGTCGGAGATTTTACCGTCCGGATTCGGCTGCATCAGGGTGAGGGTTGTGTCCAAAGAAAGCTCGGCGCGCGCTTTGAGCGTACCGCCCTGAGAGTCGTCCTCGGAGGCGTTTGCAATCTGTACTTCGAATTCGACGGGCATGCCGTTGTTGACAAGCTCGGAAATGCTGACCGTTTTGACCATGTCCTGATAGACGGCGTCAAATAAGAGCGCGGCGTCCTGAAACCGCCTTGCATTGAATCGGTCCTTGCGGGCGTCGGTCCAGCCGGGATTGTATTCGGGATCGTCCAGCGTTCCGCCGTAGAGCACGGCAATCAGCGTAACGCCGTCACGCTCCGCGGCAGCGATCAGGCATTTGCCCGCGGCATTCGTATCACCGGTCTTAATCCCGATCGCGTCCGCGTACAGACAGGAGATCGGGTTCGGAAAATCTTCGGTCGGCGGGGTATTCACGAGCAGTCGATTTGAATTGACGAAGGAAAGCGGGCGGGAACCGGAGCTCGCGGTATATTCTTTCGTCCCGACGATCTTGCGAAATGCCTCTTTTTTCTCGCTCTTGTTCAGCGCATACGCGGTCAGCAGAGCCATGTCGCGGACCGTTGTATAATGGTTATCGTTCTGCTTGCCGTGCACGGTCACAAAATGCGAATGCGTCATGCCGAGCGATTTCGCTTTCTCATTCATCTTATCCGCAAACTGTTCGGTGCTGCCGGCGATGTGCTCCGCAATCGCGATCGCGGCATCGTTGCCGGAAGGGAGCATCATGCCGTAGAGAAGGTCGCGCAGCGTATACTGATCGCCCTCTTCAAGACCCATCAGCGAATTGCCGCGTCCGAAGTCGACCGCCTTCGCGGAGACGGTTACCATATCGTCGAGATTGCCTTCTTCAAGCGCGATGATGCAGGTCAAAACTTTCGTCGTGCTGGCGGGAAAGACCTGCTTGTCCGCTTCGCGCTCAAGGCCGCGGTAGGATTTGGTCGGATTCGACGCATCTACCAGAATAAAGTACGGCTCATAGACCGAATTGATCAGGGAATTGACGTCAAACGCGTCGGCGCTTGCTTCGGATGTACGAAAAACAAATGCGGCACAAACGAATAGAAGCGCAGCAAAAACAAGGGATATGATTCTCTTCATAATTTATACAAACCTTTCGGAAACAATCGAATTCTATAAACAGTTTAATGAGATTGTTTGTGCTTGTCAATGCATAAAACTGTTGAAAAAGTGTGAATCAGCAGGATTTAAGATTTGTTCATAAAAAGCAGTTCGGCGCGGAAAGAACCGTCATCAAGCTCCAAAACCGCCATGCTTGGCCCTTTTGCTGTACGGGGGCGGGAAAGACTGCCGGGGTTCAGCATCAGAATGCCGTCGACCGTTTCCATCGACGGAACGTGCGAGTGCCCGAACAAAACCGCATCTGCGTTTTCCTGCTTTGCGGCGTACAGAAGCGCAAGCCGACCTGCAACCCTGTGTCCGTGCAGAAGCAGAATCCGGCGATTGTGCCATTCAACCGTATAGGAAAGCGGCGCGTCGGAAAACGGATCACAGTTTCCGCGTACGGCAACGAACCCGCAGTTCAGAAGATTGCAGAGCGGCAGCGCGTCTTCGACATGGTCGCCGAGATGGTATAACGCGTCTACGTGTCCGATGCGAGGCAAAAAGCCGCGAATGTTTTCGATATTACCGTGTGAATCAGAGACGACTGCGATTCTCGGCATCGAGCGCCTCCCGCAGCTTTATCAACGCGCGTTTTCTGTGACTGACGGCGTTTTTTTCGTCGGAGGAAAGCTCGGCAAAGCTCTTCCGAAACGGTGCATAATAGAAATATGGATCGTATCCGAACCCGTTTTTTCCTCGGGATTCATGCAGGATCGTGCCTTCGACTTCGCCCTGTACGATGATCGGGTCCATGCCTGCTCTCGCAAGCGCAACACAGCAGCAGAACCGCGCGGTGCGCCGTTCGTCGGGAACGTCCTTTAAAAGCGCGATCAGCTTTTGATTGTTCGCCGCGTCGTTGTGCGCCTCGGCAAAGCGCGCGGAATATACGCCCGGAGCGCCGTTTAAAGCATCGACGCAGAGTCCGCTGTCATCGGCGAGCACCGCGTCGAATCTGCCCGATGCGAAAGCGAGCGTTTCCACCGCTTTTTTCAGCGCGTTTTCGGAAAACGTTGATCCGTCTTCCTCGACTTCGAGATCGATTCCGGCCTCGCGCATCGTCGAGATCTCGGCGTACGAATCGCTTAAAATCTCACGGATCTCCTGCGCCTTGTGTGCGTTATTGGTTGCAAGCAAAAGTTTCATTTGTCCTCCTCGATACGGTACGGCGCGATCTCTTCGAGAGACGGCGTCACGTACAGCGTGTGCTGATGAAAATAATTCACGAACCCCGGACGTGCGCCGGAAGGTTTCTTAACGTATTTGACCTGCGTATAATCGACAGGAACATTCTCGGAAGCGGACGCGCCGCTGTGGTACGCGCCGATGACGGCGGCAATGTTCAGATCCTCGCGGGTCGGGTTTTCGGTTTGCAGAACGACGTGCGATGCGGGAACGCCCTTTGCGTGCAGCCAGATCGCATTCGGTTCGGACGAGCGCACGAGCTGTTCGTTCTGGAGATTGTTCTTTCCGACAAGGATATCGACGCCGGAGGGTGTGCGGTAATGCAGAGGACGGCTTTTCACGCTTGAAGGCGCTTTGCGTTCGGCCGGCGATTCCCGGATATACCGCTGGCGGATCAGCTCGTCGCGAATCTCGGAAAGTTCCTCCCGCGAGGTGCAGGCGGAAACGTTGAGGAGCTGCCCCTTGAGATAATCGAGCTCCGCGTTCAGCGCGTCAACCTGTTCGAGCGCATAAGCGCGCGCGGCCTTGTTTTTCCGGTATCGCTTAAAATACCGCTGCGCGTTATCGGCGACGGAATACTTGCTGTCAAGCGGGATCTCGACGGTGTCGACAGGATCGGCATAATAGTTCGTCACGGAAACGGATTTCCTTCCGGCCGGTACGCTCCGGCAGGTCAGAAGAAGCTCGCCGTAAAGACGATCCTTTTCAATCTGATCTGCGTTGCCGATCGTCTTCATACATTCCGAAAGCTTCTTTTCGGTGCGTTTTTCCGCATGATCGAGCACACTTTTCAAAGAAGTACGCAGCTTCGTTAAAATGGCCTGCTCATCTCGCTGACGGTAGAACGCGTCCTGCGCTTCGTTGACGGAAGGGAAGGGGATGAACGCGACATTTTTCGGACGGAACGGCAGAACACCGCTTCCCGGAATCATGCTCGGTTCGAACGCGCCGTTTTTCAGAGCTTGAAAGACCGAAAAGATCTCCGACCCGATGCGGGCAGGGGGCGTATCGTCCGAAACGATCTCCTGCGCGCAAAGCCGCGATACGCCGTGAAAAGTGTCCGAAAGCCAAAGACGCGGTCTGCGTCCGTCCGCCAGTTTCGTAAGCGATTCTTCCGTTGCGGAAAACGGATCAAGTTTCTCCGCTTCGGGCGGATTCTCATACAGCATGTTCGGGAGACAGATGCGCGCCGCGTTCTCGTCCAGGCCGAAGTGACGCAGACAGTCGATGATGCAATCGCCTTCATCGAGCAGAAACAGATTCCCGTGACGGCCCATCAGCTCGACGACGAGTTTCAACTGCACAGCGTCAAACAGTTCGTTTCTTCCGGAAAGCGAGAAAACGGCAATGCGGTTCAGACCGGGCTGTGTGATCGAAAGAATCCGGCAGCCGATCAGATACTTTCGCAGCAGCATGCAGAATGCCGGCGCGACTTCGGGGTTTTCGAAGTTTTTTGAAACCGTCTGGATGCGGCCGTTTTCGGCATGCACGTTCAGCATCAGCTTTACGCGCCCGGCGTCCGATCCGTGCATGTGCAAAATGATAAAGTCCTTGTTCGGCTGCTGAACCTTATCGATCCGGCCGCCGACCAAAGGCTGCAATTCGCGTATGCAAGTATAAAGTGTCAATCCATCCGTAGCCATAATGTTACCCTGCCTACATTTTATACGCCCCAAAGCAGGATTGCAAGAGGGGCTCAGAAAAAGAAAAGCGCCCGAAACGGACGCTTGATCGAATGCGAATACCGGGGATCAGTTGTTAGCAGCTTCGCGCTTCTTTGCCAACTGTGCCTTTTTACGGTCTGCTGCGTTCTTATGAATGACGCCCTTCGCGGCAGACTGGTCAACGGTCTTGACAGCCGCGAGGTAAGCCGTTTCGGCAGCTTCCTTATCGCCGGACTTCAGCGCTTCGTCATAACGGCGCATTGCCGTCTTGAGAGCAGACTTGTCCATGCGATTTCTGAGGTTTTCACCAACGGAAGTCTTCGCACGCTTCATAGCGGACTTGATGTTTGCCAAAGCATTTCACCCCCTGTAAGATTTGTCCGATCGCTTTTCTCAATACGGACGGAGGATATTCTAACACAACTGAATCCACAATGCAAGGATTATTTTTGCAATTTTTCACCTTTTTTCAGAATATACCGTTCTTTTAACACGGTTGATGACGTTTTCGTATGTTTGAATCCATTCGCGCGTATACTTCATCTGTAGTTTTTGTGAAGCGGGACGAATGCCTTCTGTATCTTTGAAAGGACGAATTTTCAGGGAACATCAGAAGTTCACAACTTCGTTGCAATTCACCGATTGACAATCTTTGGTACGCTCACTATAATAAAGGACGATGATTAGCACTCGAAAGGAATGAGTGCTAAAAGAACCATGCAGGAGGAAATCAGTATGACATTGAAACCTTTATTCGATCGCGTTGTGATCCGGAACATCGAAACGGAAGAGGTCACCAAGGGCGGCATTCTTCTGACGAGCGCATCGAAAGAGAAACCGCAGATGGCGGAAGTGCTTGCGGTCGGCCCCGGCGCAAAGGACGTTGAGATGGTCGTGAAGGTCGGCGATAAAGTCGTGTATTCGAAATATGCGGGTACGGAAGTAAAACTGGACGGGCAGGAAGTCATCGTCATCAAGCAGAGTGACATTCTTGCAGTCGTTGAATAATAGGAGGATTTCACTATGGCAAAGCAATTGAAATACGGCGAGGATGCCAGAAAAGCGCTGGAAAGCGGTCTGAATCAGCTTGCGGATACCGTAAAAATCACGCTCGGGCCGAAGGGCAGAAACGTTGTTCTCGAAAAGAAATTCGGCGCGCCGCTCATCACGAACGACGGCGTGACGATTGCCAAGGAAATTGAGCTTGAGGATCCGTTCGAGAACATGGGCGCGCAGCTTGTGAAGGAAGTCGCAACCAAGACGAACGACGTCGCAGGCGACGGCACGACGACGGCAACGCTGCTTGCGCAGGCAATCGTTCGCGAAGGACTCAGAAACGTCGCGGCCGGCGCAAACCCGATGGTAGTCCGCCGCGGCATCGAAGCGGCTGTCAATGAAGCGGTCGAAGGCCTTAAGGAACTCTCCGTTCCGGTCGGCAACAAACACGCGATCGAACAGGTTGCGGCGATCTCGGCAGGTGACGAAACCGTCGGCAAGATGATCGCGGACGCGATGGAAAAGGTCGGCAACGACGGCGTCATCACGATCGAAGAGAGCAAGACCATGAAGACCGAGCTGAACATCGTCGAAGGCATGCAGTTCGACCGCGGCTACTGCTCCGCGTACATGGCAACCGATACCGATAAGATGGAAGCGGTTCTCGACAATCCGTACATCCTGATCACCGAAAAGAAGATCAGCAACATTCAGGAAATCCTTCCCGTGCTCGAGCAGATTGCGCAGGCGGGCAGAAAGCTTCTGATCATTGCGGAGGACGTCGAGGGCGAAGCGCTTGCAACGCTCGTCATCAACAAGCTGCGCGGCACGTTCACCTGCGTTGCGGTCAAGGCGCCGGGCTTCGGCGACAGACGCAAGGCGATGCTGCAGGATATCGCCGTTTTGACCGGCGGTCAGGTGATTTCCGACGAGCTCGGCATGGATCTTAAGGAGACCACGATCGACATGCTCGGCAGCGCGAAGCAGGTCAAAGTCGACAAGGACAAGACCGTCATCGTTGAAGGCGCTGGCGACACCGAAGAGATTCGTGCGCGCGTCAATTCGATCCGCGCCCAGATCGGCGAAACGACCTCCGATTACGATAAGGAAAAGCTGCAGGAGCGTCTCGCGAAGCTCGCGGGCGGCGTCGCGGTTATCGCGGTCGGCGCAGCGACCGAGGTCGAGATGAAGGATTCCAAGCTTCGCATGGAGGACGCGCTGAACGCGACCCGTGCGGCGGTTGAGGAAGGCATCGTTCCGGGCGGCGGCGTTGCGCTGCTGTCGGTTGCGGACCGTGTGAAAGCGCTTGCCGAGAAGGAGACCGGCGACAAGAAGACCGGCGTTCAGATCGTGCTGCGCGCGCTCGAAGAGCCGATCCGCCAGATCGCGAAGAACGCGGGCGTCGAAGGCTCCGTGATCATTGAAAACATCCGCCGTGAAGGTAAGGTCGGCTACGGCTACGACGCGGCAACCGATACCTACGGCATGATGGACGAGAAGGGCATCGTCGACCCGACTAAGGTCACGCGTTCCGCGCTGCAGAACGCTGCGTCCGTTGCGGCGATGGTGCTCACCACCGAAAGCATCGTCGCGGACATTCCGAAGCCTGAACCCGCTGCGCCCGATATGGGCGGCGCAGGCATGGGCGGCATGTATTGATCAAACCGTTAAAACCCGAGAGGGAGTCTTCGGACTCCCTTTTCTGCTATTTTTGAATACTGAGGCGTATCACGGCCGCGAAGCTTGCATTTTTAAGGGGGATGATGTATAATTTTTCACAGGTGCTGTTGAATGCTGAATAGGTTTTATCGCAACGGAATACTGACGCTTCTTTCGCTGTTGCTGCTGTTTGCGGCAAGCGGTTTTTCTGTTGCGGACGAAGTGGAATTCGGCGACGCCGACGGAGACGGCGCTGTCACTGCGCAGGATGCAAGCTGCATTTCAAGGCATTTAAAACGGTTTCATATGATGGACGCTGCCGCGCTTTCAAGGGCGGATTACGATGGAGACGGCACGGTCACTTCAATGGACGCCGCGCTGATCATGAACGCTTCCGTAAATCCGGAAGAATCCGTAAATGCGACGGCATCCTTTTCCATGCTCGTTACATCCGATATGAAGGGGCTTGCGTGGGACGTGATTTCCGAAGATGAAGAATCCGTATCGACCGCAATGAACGTTGCCGCGTGCGTGATGTCCCTGCGCGAACAGGAACCCGATCTGCTTCTGCTCGATGCAGGCGGATCGCTGCTGGGCAGCTCGATTGCGGACGATTATCCCTCACGAACGGAGCGCATGTACGGCCCGATGTCTACGCTGTTCATCATGATGAAATATGACGCCGTTCTGCTCGGAAAGGAAGCGATCACGTATCCGTCACAGACCGTTCGGCGTGAAGTGAACGCGCTTTTGAACAAAAAGATTCCCGTGCTTGGAATGAATCTGCAAATGAGCAATCCGACGGTCTACGACCCGGAAGGCGTGCTTTGGAACGAGCTTTCCCCTTACGTGTTTATCGACGTTCCGCAGGGGGAGGATGCGGAGCCTTTGCGCGTCGCGCTGGTCGGCGTTACGGATCCCTCGCTCGCAACGTATGATGATGAAGTGCTTCCCGTTGATCCGCTGGAGAGTTATAAGAGATTCCGAAAGGAAATCAAAAGCGAAGCGGATTATACAATCCTTATTTATTACGGCAATATTGAAGTGGACGCATCGTCCAGATCGTCCTATTCGCTTCGGGATCTGATCCGGAAGACGGACGGGATCGACCTCGTGCTCTGCGCGCACAGCGATCAGAACAGTACGCGCGCCGAAAAGAATTCCGCCGGATATGAAATTCCGATCGTTTCTCTGCCGGGCGGGACGGAGAAGGTCACGCGCGTATCGGTTTCTCTTCGAGAAAACGGCCGGCCGGCGATCAGCGTTGCCGAGATCGACGCGAGCGAATACGAGCCGAGTACGGAAATCCGAAAGAACGTCCGTCCTTACGTATCCAAGGTTTCCGCAATGATGGACGCCGTCGTATGCACGGTCGGAACGGACGTGGAAGCGTACGATCCAAACGATCGTTTTTCCTCATCCGACAGCATGGAACTTCTGCATGAAATGCAACTGTTTTCCGCCGCGAAATGGATCGCCGAAAATGATCTTGATCTGCCGAACAACATCATTTCCGTCGCATATCCGTATCTGTCGTTTGAAGGCCTGCGGGAAGGGACGGTGTACTATCGTGATCTGTGCAGAATGCGGTCTGAAATGCCGCGTTATACGCTGCTCCTTGTGCGCGGATGCGAACTGAAGGCATGGCTTTCCGGATATGCCGATTCGATTATGACGGATGAAACGGTCTATTCGCTGTACGGTGTATCGTATCTGATTAACTCGCTGAACTCGGATTCGCCGCTTGGTTTTCTGGAGCACAGCTCCGGCCTGCCCGTGGAAGACGATGAAGTATTTGCGTTGATCCTTGCGGAAAACCCGGAAGAGGAATCAAGCATCCGTTCCTATCTTGATGAAACGTGGATGACCTATGCGGATCGCGTTGTGGAAGGGTTTACGCTTCCGCGCCCGGAACGGCTCGGCTCCACCGGCGAGAACGCCGTCACCGACGCTTTGACCGCCTATCTCGAAACCGTGGGCGAGCTCAGGCTGTCCCATACCTATACCTGGATCGTGATCTGATATAAGCCGCGCAATTTGCGCGGCTTTTGCATGGAATATCCCGTTACCTGCATATCCTGTATCATGAAACGAAAACGTAAAATCTTCAGACGCATCCTCGGGAGCATCGAACTCCCGCAGGATTTGGATCCGCATCTCTTTTTCGTGCAATGGAACGGCGGCGGAGAGTGCCTGATCGAACAGCACAGGGGAATCCTCTGCTTTGAAATGAACCGGATCCGGTTTGCGACGGAGCAGGGAACGCTTATGCTGGAGGGTGAATCGCTCGAGATGCAGCGGCTTTCGGAAACGCGCGCGCTCGTTCGGGGGCATATCGGCGCCGTTACCTTGGAGGGCAAAAGTTGATGTGGCAATTTTGGCATGGGTATGTTATAATCCAAATACAGGGTTTGTCCGCTGCCCGGTTTCTGCGCAGACTGACGGAATCCGGGATTCGCGTCGCAAACGTGAAACGGATCGACGCCGGAACGATGCGGATAACGATACCGGCAAGACGGTTTTTCGATCTCCGCAAGCTCAGAAAGGGCCTCGGACTTCGCATCCATATCGTCGGCCGCGGCGGTCTTCCGTTTTTTATACGAAAGCTGTATCGCCGCCCCGTACTCTGGATCGGAACGTCCGTTCTGTTTATTTGCATGACGCTGGCGTCCTCCCGGATATGGATGATCCGGATCGCGGAAACGAAACGCGTCGATCCGAACGAGATTCTGGAGCTTCTTTCGGAACACGGGATCCGTCCGGGCAGCAGACCGGAAGGACCGGTTCTGATTACCGCGGCGAACGACCTCTCCGCGCGGATTCATGATGCCGCATGGATCGGACTCGACCGCGAAGGCGTGCTTTTACGCGTCGGCGTTGTGGAATCGCTTCCCGAATCGCCGAAAAAAACGACACGGATCCCATCGGACGTCATCGCCGAAAAGGACGGAATCGTGACTTCGATCCTCGTGATGCGCGGACAAGCGCGTGTAAAGGTCGGCGATCGTGTTCGCGCCGGGGACGTGCTGATTTCCGGAACGGTGTTCCGGAATGATGAAAGCTATGAAACGAACGCGGACGGAACGGTGACCGCCGCGGTTGAATACCGTTCGGAAACATCGCTTTCCGACACGATCACGGAAGCGGTGGAAACCGATGCGACGGAGACGGTGCGCGTTCTCAGATTCGCGTCGTATGAGATTGTTCGGTCCGAGCCGTCCTTCGAACACTACCGTCTGACCGACCCGGAAACCGTATCGCTGTCCGATCTTCTGCCTGTTTCGATGGAACGCTCTACGGCGCGCGAGATCGTTTTTCGGGAACGGCATGCTTCGGAGAAGGAAGCGGAGCAGATTGCTCTGATAAACGCACGGGAACAGGCGCTTAAGCTCGTTCCGAAAGACGCGGCGATCATGAATATATACAGTATGGTCCGATCTCAGGACGGCAATCGTTACGCCGTCGTGACCGTGACCGCGGAAGAAACCATCGGAAGAACGGAGGAAGACCCGCATGACGGATGAAAAAGGGAAAACGATCGGACGGATCGAGCTGGAGTCCATGGATGATTCCATCGGACTGTTCGGCGTTTTCGACGAGAACCTTGCCGTATTTGAAGAGGAGATCGGCGTACGGATCCGAATTCATTCGGACGGGATCGCGATCGAGGGCGACGAGGACCAGGTTGCGCTTTGCAAAACTGTGCTGGAAAAGCTGTTGGATATGCAGCGAAAGGGCGAACCGATTAACCGCGGGCGCATTCGCTACGCGATCGACATCGCGAAGGACGGCAACGCGGAGCTGATTAAAGAAATTATGGGCGACGTCGTCGCGCTGACGAACCGCGGAAAACAGATTAAATGCAAGACGCTCGGACAGAAAAAATACATCCAGGCATTGAAGAATCATGAACTGGTCTTCGGTGTGGGACCGGCCGGCACGGGTAAAACGTACCTTGCCGTTGCGATGGCTGTCGTTGCGTTCAAAAATAAAGAAGTCGAGCGCATCATTCTGACGCGCCCCGCCGTGGAAGCGGGCGAAAAGCTCGGATTTCTTCCCGGTGATCTGCAGAACAAGGTCGATCCGTACCTTCGACCGCTGTATGACGCGCTGCAGGAGTTTTTCGGGCTCGAAACCTATAAGCAGCTCATGGAGCGTGGCGCGATTGAAGTGGCGCCGCTTGCGTACATGCGCGGACGCACGCTGAACAACGCGTTCATCATTCTCGACGAGGCGCAGAACTGCTCGATCGAACAGATGAAAATGTTCCTGACGCGCTTCGGCGAGGGCAGCCGCATCGTCGTAACCGGCGACGTGACGCAGATCGACCTTCCGAAAGAGAAGATGAGCGGACTGGTCCACGCGATTCGGGTGCTGGACGGCGTGGAGGGGATTTCCGTCGTTAAACTGACGCACAAGGACGTCGTTCGCCACGAGCTGGTGCAGCGCATCATTCAGGCGTACGAGCGACACGAAAACGCAAGGGCGAAGGAGCGCGGCAATGATTGACGTCTTTTCGGAAACCGTTCCGATCTCGGAAGAAGAGCGGACAGGCATCGCTCGCGCGGCGGAAGCGGCTCTTTTCAGCGAAGAACGCGACGGTGATCTGACGATTCTGATCGACACGCCCGAGCGAATCCAAACGCTGAACCGCGATTTTCGCGGCGTGGACCGCGTGACCGACGTGCTGACGTTCCCCGCGTGGGAGGGCGAAATCTCTCTCTCGGCGGACGGGTATCTCGGCGATATCATGATTTGCTATGAACGCGCGCAGGAGCAGGCGGAGGAATACGGACATTCGCTTCTCCGTGAACTTTCGTTCCTCGCGGTGCACGGCGTTCTGCATCTTTTGGGTTACGATCATATGACGGAAGCGGATGAGCGCGTCATGCGGGAAAAACAAACGGCGATTTTAGAAAGCATAGGAGTAACAAGATGACGGACACAATCTCAAACGAAGAATTATTGAAGCTTGCGACGGAAGCACGCGATCATTCCTATTCGCCGTACTCGCATTACAGCGTCGGCGCTGCGCTGCTCACAAAGGACGGAAGGGTTTATCAGGGCTGCAACATTGAAAATGCTTCCTTTACGCCGACGATCTGCGCAGAACGTACCGCGTTCTTCAAAGCGATCTATGACGGCGTACATGAATTTTCCGCGATCGCGATCATCGGATCGGGCGAGCTTCCCGCATTTCCCTGCGGTGTTTGCCGTCAGGTCATGTCCGAGTTCTGCGACGGCGACTTTATTCTGACCGTATCCAACCGCGACGGCAGCGAAATCGTTACGGAAACGCTCGATCAGATGATGCCGCACCGGTTCGGCCCGAAGGATCTCTTATGATGCAGACAGGATATAAAAGCGGATTTTTCAGCATCGTCGGATGCCCGAACGTCGGTAAATCGACGTTGATCAACCGTCTCGTCGGGCAGAAGATCGCGATCGTCACCGACCGCGCGCAGACGACGCGCAACCGCATTACGGGCGTTCTGACGCGCAAAGATTATCAGATGATCTTTCTCGATACGCCCGGCATGACAAAGCCCCGCAACAAGCTCGGCACGTTCATGCAGAAGACGGCCGAGGACGCATCGAAGGATACCGAGGCGATCCTGCTGGTGATCGACGCTTTGAAAGGCGTCGGAGAACGTGACGCCGACGTCATTCGCGTCGTAAAGACGTATCGTTCGCCCGTAATCGTTCTGATCAACAAGTGCGACGCGGCAAGCGCGGCGCAGATGCAGGAAGCAAGGGACGCTGTCAAGGAAGCCGGATTCGATACCGTTCTTGCAATCTCCGCGCAGACCGGCGAGAATCTGGACAAGCTCGAGGAACTGCTGAAAGGTTATCTTACGGAAGGACCGCAGTATTATCCCGACGATATGGTCACCGATCAGCCGGAGCGCGTGATCTGCGCCGAGATGATCCGTGAAAAGACGCTCGAGCTTTTACGCGAGGAGATCCCGCACGGGATCGGTGTCGGCATCGACAAGATGCAGATGCGGCCGGACGGGAACCTGATGGACGTGTGGGCGACGATCTACTGCGAGCGCGAAAGCCACAAGGGGATCATCATCGGGCGCGGCGGAAAGATGCTGAAACGCATCGGAAGCGAAGCGCGCAAGGATATCGAGTGGCTTCTGGATGTGCAGGTCAATCTGCAGCTGTGGATCAAGGTCAAGGAAGACTGGCGAAACCGTCAGCAAATGCTGAACGAGCTCGGCTACCGCGACGATTGACGGATGAAAGATTCGTCCTTCGGGCATACTGGTTCCATGAATGACGAATCAAAAGAGGAATGGGAACGCTTTATGCGAACGGGCAGGGTGGAGGACTACCTTGCTTATAAACGGACGGAAAAGAAATGCCGACGGAGCTTACACAAGCCATCGTAACCGGATATACGGATTATAAGGACAACGATCGGATGCTGACGCTGTTTTCCGCAAGCCGCGGACGGATCGACTGCAAGGCGAGAAACTGCCGAAAGCCGACGTCCAGGCTTCTAGCCTGCGCGCAGCCGTTTGTATTCGGCGAGTTTGAGCTGTTTGAAAACGGCGAACGCATCACGGTAAACGCCTGCGACGTACGCGAGACGTTTTATCCGCTGCGCGAGGACGTCGATCGGTTCATGATCGCTTCTTTATGCACGTCACTGTGCAACAATATCATCGAACGCGAATCGCCGGACGAAGCGCTGTTTTCGCTTCTGTATCACGTTTTGTCTTTTCTCGCGTATTCCGAATCCGATCCAACGGACCTTTTGATCGCTTTTTTGCTGCATTATCTCGACCACGCGGGGTATCGTCCGTCGTTGACGCGCTGCGCCGTATGCCGGAGAGACGTGCGAAGCGACGCGGTCCTGTTCTTCAACGCGGAAGCGGGCGGAGTCGTGTGCGCGGCCTGTCCGCACGGAGGCAAGCCGGTAAGCAAGCTGGCGCTCGAAGCGATGCGAAGGATCCTGCTGCTCGATCACGACGCATTGAACAAAGTCGTGCTGAAACCCGTGCTTCGCGAAGAAATGCTGCCGCTTTTAAAGAACGCGTGCGCGAATATGCTCGGCGCAAGCGACCGGACCGTCGCAATGCTCGACCGGATCTGATTATATTTTACAATTTTATGCAAAGGGAGCAAGATTTTTCTTGCATCCTTTTTATTTAGTTGTTATAATAAATCGTTAGCAAATATGTAGGAGGATTTTTCAGTGTCTAAAAAGTATGTATACCTGTTCAGCGAAGGCAATGCGGATATGCGGAACCTGTTGGGCGGCAAGGGCGCAAACCTTGCTGAGATGACCAACCTCGGTCTTCCGGTACCGCAGGGCTTCACTATCACGACCGAAGCGTGCACGCAGTATTATGAGGACGGCCGTACGATCAATCCGGAGATCCAGGCAGAAATCATGGAGTATATCGAGAAGATGGAAAAGATCACCGGCAAGAAGTTCGGCGATCTCGAGAATCCGCTTCTGGTCTCCGTTCGTTCCGGCGCGCGCGCGTCGATGCCGGGCATGATGGATACGATCCTGAACCTCGGTCTTAACGAGCAGGTCGTTGAAGTTATCGCTAAGAAGTCCAACAATCCCCGCTGGGCTTGGGACTGCTACAGAAGATTCATCCAGATGTTCTCCGACGTCGTTATGGAAGTCGGCAAGAAGTATTTCGAGGTTCTGATCGACCGCATGAAGGAACAGAAGGGCGTCAAGCAGGACGTCGACCTTTCCGCGGACGATCTCAGGGAGCTTGCGAATCAGTTCAAGGCAGAATATAAGGAAAAGATCGGCGAGGACTTCCCGTCCGACCCGAAAGTACAGCTCTTCGAAGCGATCAAGGCCGTTTTCCGTTCCTGGGACAACCCGCGCGCAAACGTCTATCGCCGTGACAACGATATCCCGTATTCCTGGGGTACGGCAGTCAACGTGCAGTCTATGGCGTTCGGCAACATGGGTGACGATTGCGGCACCGGCGTTGCGTTCACGCGTGACCCCGCGACCGGTGAAAAGGGTCTGTTCGGTGAGTTTTTGACCAATGCGCAGGGCGAAGACGTCGTTGCGGGCGTCCGCACCCCGATGCACATTGCAGAGATGGAACAGAAGTTCCCCGAAGCGTTCGCGCAGTTCAACGAGGTCTGCAAGATCCTCGAAGGTCACTATCGCGACATGCAGGACATGGAGTTCACCGTTGAGCACGGCAAACTGTACATGCTGCAGACCCGTAACGGCAAGCGTACCGCAAAGGCGGCTCTGAAGATCGCGTGCGATCTCGTCGACGAAGGTATGCGCACCGAACAGGAAGCGGTTGCGATGATCGATCCGAGAAACCTCGACACGCTGCTCCATCCGCAGTTCGACGCAAAGGCCATCAAGGCGGCGACGCCGGTTGCGAAGGCGCTCGCGGCGTCTCCCGGCGCGGCATGCGGCAAGATCGTCTTCTCCGCGGAAGACGCAAAGGCGTGGAAAGCCCGCGGCGAAAAAGTCCTGCTCGTCCGTCTTGAGACGTCTCCCGAGGACATCGAGGGCATGAAGGCTTCGCAGGGCATTCTCACCGTTCGCGGCGGCATGACGTCCCACGCGGCGGTCGTCGCGCGTGGCATGGGCACCTGCTGCGTCTCCGGCTGCTCTGAGATTGCCATGGATGAAGAAAACAAGCGCTTCACTCTGAAGGGCAAGGAATATCACGAGGGCGACTGGCTGTCCATCGACGGTTCCACCGGCTGCATCTACGACGGCATCATCCCGACCGTCGACGCGGAGATCGCGGGCGAGTTCGGCCGCATCATGGGCTGGGCGGACAAGTTCAGAAGACTCAAAGTCCGCACGAACGCCGACACCCCGCGCGACGCGAAGAAAGCGCGCGAGCTCGGCGCGGAGGGTATCGGCCTCTGCCGCACGGAGCATATGTTCTTTGACGGCGACCGTATCGCAGCGATCCGCGAAATGATCTGCTCCGACACCGTGGAAGAGCGCGAAAACGCACTGAATAAGCTCCTGCCGATGCAGCAGGGCGACTTCGAGGCGATCTACGAGGCGATGGAAGGCTATCCGGTCGTCATCCGCTTCCTCGATCCGCCGCTTCATGAGTTTGTTCCGACCGAAGAGGCCGACATCAAGCTGCTTGCGGAAGCGCAGGGCAAGACCGTCGAACAGATCAAGACGATCATCGCCGGCCTGCACGAGTTCAACCCGATGATGGGTCACCGCGGCTGCCGTCTGACCGTTACCTTCCCGGAGATCGCGAAGATGCAGACCAAGGCCGTTATCCGCGCTGCGATCAACGTCCAGAAGAAGCATCCGGAATGGAACATGGTCCCCGAGATCATGATCCCGCTCGTCGGCGAGCCGAAGGAGTTCCGCTTCGTCAAGAACATCGTCGTGGCTGTTGCGGACGAAGAGATTAAGGCTTCCGGCATCGACCTCAAGTATGAAGTCGGTACGATGATCGAGATTCCGCGCGCGTGCCTCACGGCCGATGAGATCGCGAAGGATGCAGAGTTCTTCTGCTTCGGCACCAACGACCTGACCCAGATGACGTTCGGCTTCAGCCGTGACGACGCGGGCAAGTTCCTTTCCGCATACTATGACACCAAGATCTATGAGTCCGATCCGTTCGCGCGTCTCGACCAGAACGGCGTCGGCAAGCTCATGAAGATGGCTGTCAAGCTCGGCAAGGAAGCGCGTCCGACCCTCGAGCTCGGTATCTGCGGCGAACACGGCGGCGATCCGTCGTCCGTCGAATTCTGCCATGAGATCGGCCTCGACTACGTGTCCTGCTCGCCGTTCCGCGTACCGATCGCTCGTCTTGCCGCCGCGCAGGCCGCAATCAAGGACGCTAAATAATCATCCCATCCGACCATTCAATGATCCCTCGGTTTCCCGGGGGATCATTTTTCTGTTTCGGAAGCATTGTTTTGTCGTTCGTATCATGTTATAATATGTTGATATATCATCTGAAAGAGAGCTGCGGCATATGAGAAAAACATTGTCCATTGCACTTGCGTTCCTTTTCTGCATCACGTTGTTTGCGAGAACGCCGATGCGCGCACAGGCGGACGACCGGTATCTGGAGATCAACGAAACCAATTTCCCGGATGCTGCTTTCCGCCAATGGATCATTGACAATCTGGAAGTCAGCGGCGACGAAGAGACCGGCTATTATATGACCGAGGCGCAGGTCGGGAGTGTGATGCAAGTCAGCTGCCCCGACTGCGGCATTGCTTCGCTGACTGGCATAGAGTACTTTACCGCAATGAATCGACTCGCTTGCAGGAATAACAAACTGATCGCGCTGAATCTCAGCAGCAATACGGCGCTTGTTTACCTCGACTGCTCGCACAATGAAATACGGTCGCTTGATGTCGGCAGCAATACAAAACTGAAGTGGCTGTATTGCCATTTTAATCAGCTGCAAACGCTTGACGTGAGCAGCAATACGGCGCTTGATACGCTTAACTGCGGAAGCAATAACCTGACAACCCTGAATCTTGCAAACAACACAGAACTCACTCATCTGCAGTGCTATACAAACCGACTGACGAATCTGGACGTCGATACCAATACAAAACTGGAATACTTTGCATGTAACGATAATACGCTGACTGATCTGGACGTGAGCAAAAACACGGCGCTCACGTATCTTTTATGCCAACATAATCACATTCAGTCGCTGAGCCTGGACAAGAATACGGCGCTTACGTGGATCAACTGCTACGGCAACGAGCTGAATTCTCTGGATGTAACAAAGAATACGGCATTGCAGACACTGAACGCCGGGGGCAATCATCTTTGCACCTTGAATGTCAGCAAGAATACGGAACTGACGCAATTTTTCGCAAGCGGTCAGACAGTCCTGAACCAATCGGGGAAGAACACGAACGGAACGTACACCTTTGATATGTCGAAACTCATGTCGAAGAACGAACAAAAACTCGTCAGCTTCCCGGATACATCGATTACGATGAACAGCGCAGGGATCGTGAAGCTCCCGGGGGAAGTGGAATCCTTCTCCTATCGGTACAATGCGTCAGGCGACCCGAGCAACGGCGATATCGAGCTTCCGGAGCTTCCTGTGTCCGTACACGACGCGGAGGACGAGGACTTCATGCTCGACGTTACGGTTTATCTGACCTATGAATCGCTGCCCGCGTTTGACGGCACCGTCGAATGGAACAACGAGGATGTGGAGTACAACGGCAAGACGCCGTACGTGATCGCAAACGGTATGGACCAAACGCCGCGGTTCACCGTTAAAACCGCGGACGGTAAGACGGTAGGCGCGTCGCATTATACCTATCAATACCGCGAGAACAAGAATGCCGGCACCGCTTACGTGATCATCACGTTCAAGGACATCTACAGCGGCACGGCACGCGGCTGGTTTAAGATCTATCTGCCAGCTACTGACTATACCATGGTTGAGAACAGGGAGGATGGCGTCTATCTTGAATGGAAACCGGTCGAGGGCGCGGACGGATACGTGATCTACCGCAGAGCGTGGAACCTGCAGAGCGCGGGCTGGACGAGCTTTGTGCGGTGGAACAACACGAAGGACCTCCATTGGACGGACAAGACGGTTTATGCCGGGACGCGGTATCAGTATGGCATAAAGGCGTACTTCGACCGCAGGGTCGATCCGGTCAGCGGCGCGGAGATCGGCGGCAATGTCGGCGACAACTATAACCTCGGACAGGTCGGTCCGCTGAAAACGACTGTGCGCATCACGACCCGAACGCTGAACAGCGTGACGGGCGGATCGAAACAGATTACTGTGAAGTGGTCCGGTTCGAACAAGTTCACCGGATACGAAATCCAGATCGCCACCGACGCTGCATTCACTAAGAACGTAAAGACGGTGACGATCACGAACGCCGCTGCCTACGAGACAACGATCAAGAGCCTGAAGGCGAAAACGACCTATTATGTGCGGGTTCGCTCGTATCACGTCTTCGAGGGCATGACCTATTACGGCGGATGGTCGAACGTGAAGAACGCAAAAACCAGGTAAGCAATCAGGATTCAGAAGCTCCGCGGCATTGCGGAGCTTTTTGAACGCTTGCAAAACGATACGGAATGTGGTAAGGTATATTCATGGATTTATGCGCAAAAGGTCAACCGATCACATTTGTGGAACACGGTACACCTGCCGAAAAAGCAGGCGTACAGTGCGGCGACGTCCTTTTCCGCATCAATGATTCGCCCGTCCTCGATCTCATTGATTATGAAGCTCTGACAGCACAACGCGCTTTGAAGCTCGATCTTGAACGAGAAGGGAAGCCGCTTTCGATCGTTCTCAGAAAGGGCGAATACGAACCGCTCGGGCTGTGCTTTGAAACGACGCTGATGAGCCGGATGATGACGTGCCGAAACCACTGCCTGTTCTGCTTCATCGATCAGATGCCGAAGGGCGTCCGAAGCAGTCTGAACGTCAAGGACGACGACTGGCGCATGTCGTTCATCATGGGCAATTATGTGACGCTGACGAACGTTTCCGACGCTGAATTTGCCCGCGTCATCGAACGCCGCGTAAGCCCTCTGTACGTTTCGGTTCACGCGACCGATCCCGCAGTCCGAACGAAGATTATGCGTAATCCGACAGCCGGACGCATCATGGAACGGCTGACCGCGCTGAAGGACGCCGGGTTGCTTTTTCATGCGCAGATCGTTCTGTGCCGGGATCTGAATGACGGGGAGATCCTTGAACGAACTTTATCCGATCTGTCCTCTCTTGCGCCATCGTGCGCTTCGATCGCGATCGTACCTGTCGGCGTCACGAAGTACCGAGAGGGACTGCCCGAGCTCGGAACGTTCGATAAGACGCAGAGCCGCGACGTGATCGACCGGATCGAGCCGCTGCAGGAGCAATATCTAAAGCAGTTTGGAACGAGGCTCGTTTTTCTGTCGGACGAATGGTATCTGAACGCGGACCGGACGCTTCCCGAACCCGATGCGTATGAGGGATACGATCAGATTGAAAACGGCGTCGGTCTTCTCCGCATGTTCGAAGAGGACTTCCGATACGCGCTTTCGGAGCGAAAACCGCTGTCTGGCAAACGCTGTGTTTCGATTGCGGGCGGAACGGCGGCGTATCCGTTCTTCCGGGAACTGTATCGCGATCTTGCATCGTACGGCGTCGAAACGGATCTGCATCCGATCCCGAATCTGTGGTTCGGCGGGAACGTACATGTTGCGGGACTGGTGACCGGAAGCGACCTTGTTGCCGCCCTTTTCGGGAAACCGTTGTCCGATCCGCTGCTGATTCCGAAAAACATGCTGCGGGAGACGGAGGACGTGTTTTTAGACGGCATGACGCTTTCGGACGTCGAAGCAAAGCTGGGCGTAAGGATCCGCACATTTTCGGACGGAACGGAACTCATTTCGTGTTTATTTGAGGAGTAAACTATGTCAAAACCTTTGGTAGCAATTGTCGGCAGACCGAACGTCGGCAAATCCACGCTTTTTAACAGACTGATCGGAAAGCGTGTTTCGATCGTGGAAGACACGCCCGGTGTCACACGCGACCGGATTTACGGCGATGCGGAATGGCTGAATCATAAATTTACGCTGATTGACACCGGCGGTATTGAGCCGGCGAGCGAGGATCAGATCGCCGTGCAGATGCGCCGCCAGGCGGAGCTTGCTGTGGAAACGGCGGACGTGATCATCTTTTTGACCGACGGACGCGATGGGATGACTGCGGCGGACAGAGAGGTTGCGGCAATGCTCAGAAAATCGAGCAAACCTGTCGTACTCGCCGTCAACAAGCTCGACGCGCCGAAGTATCATGAAGCGATCTGGGAGTTTTATGAGCTTGGGCTGGGCGATCCGTTTATCCTGTCCGGCGGGCAGGGGATCGGACTCGGTGATCTTTTGGAAGCCGTTTGCAGTTACTTTCCGAAGACGGAAGAGGCGGAGGAGAACGCGCGTATTCACATTGCGATCGTCGGCAAGCCGAACGTGGGCAAATCGAGTCTGACCAACGCAATACTGGGAGAGGAGCGCGTGATTGTATCCGACGTACCCGGTACGACGCGCGACGCGATCGACACCCCGTTTGAAAAGAACGGACGACAGTACGTTCTGATCGACACCGCAGGCATTCGCCGTAAACGCGCCATCGAGGATGAAAGCATTGAACGGTACAGCGTAATTCGTTCGCTAGCGGCCGTCCGGCGCGCCGACGTTGTTCTGTTTGTGTGCGATGCGGAGCAGGGGCTCTCCGAACAGGACGTTAAGATTGCGGGTTTTGTACACGAGGAAGGGAAGCCGTCGATCGTTATCGTCAACAAGTGGGATCTGATTGAAAAGGATACGCATACGATGGACCGGTTCAAAAAGGACATGGAAACCGATCTGGCGTTCATGAACTACGTACCGTTCCTGTTTATCAGCGCAAAGAGCGGACAGCGCGTGCATAAAGTGCTTGAGAACGTTGAAGAGGTTTACGCGCAAAGCATTCGCCGCATTGCGACCGGCATGTTAAACGACGTACTGAACGAGGCGGTCTCCATGGCGGAACCGCCCGCGCAGAACGGCAGACGGCTGAAGCTCTTTTATGCCACGCAGGTTGCGATTCAGCCGCCGACGTTCGTGATCTTTGTCAATGACTCGACGCTCGTACATTTCTCGTATGAGAGGTACCTTGAGAACTATTTCAGAAAGACCTTCGGCTTTTCGGGAACGCCGATCCGTATTTTGTTCCGCAATCGGACAAGGGAGGAGTAACGATCCGTCATGATCGGAGATTGGAACGCAGCGGCGATTTGCATCGTAGCGATCGTCGGTTATCTGATCGGTAATATGCAGACGGCGCTGATCATCAGCCGTCTGAGATTTCGCGATGACGTGCGCCTGTACGGCAGCGGTAACGCGGGAACGACAAACATGGTCCGCGTATACGGAAAGTATTACGGGCTTTTGACGTTTATCGGCGACGCGGGAAAGTGCGTAGCGGGGTTTTTCCTCGGACGGTGGCTCGGTCAGGCGCTCGGCATTCATCTCGATGATCCCGCCGTCTCAACGCTGCTGGGCGGCTATATCGCAAGCGCGTGCGTTGTGCTGGGGCATTGCTATCCCGTTTTGTTTCAGTTTCGAGGCGGAAAGGGCGCCGCAAGCGCGTACGCAATGACGTGGTGCCTTTGCTGGCAGGCGGCGCTCGTTTCTACCGTGATCGCGATCGTGATCTTTTTGATTTGGAAGCGCGTTTCTCTCGTATCGGTCCTGACCGCGATTTCGTATCTGATCGGCACGTATATCGTCTGGGCAACGGGAAACGCCGATATCTATCTGATGTTCTTTGTTACGCCGGTCGTGCTTCTGGTGCTCATCCGGCATAAAGAGAATATCAAACGACTCCTGCGCGGGGAAGAAAAGGTCATTTCCTCGGGCGACAAGCACTAATCCCGCATCCTGTTTCTGAGCTGAGACAGGATTTTCTTTTCAAGGCGCGAAACCTGCACCTGTGAAACGCCGAGTATTCTGCCTACTTCAGACTGTGATTTTTCCTCGCGGTATCGCAATCGCACAAGCGTACGCTCGCGCTCCGAGAGCGATTCGAGCGCAGCGTTCAGAGAAAGCTTGCTGACGGATTTTTCTTCCTCACTGTCCGTTCCGATCCGATCGAACCGGCTTCCGCTTCCGTCGGGAAGGGGCTCGTCGAGCGATGCAATCGGCGAATCGCTTGCGAAAGCCGCGGCAAGTTCTTCCCGCGATACGTTCAGCTTCTTCGATAGCGTATCAATCGTCAGGTCTGGATCTTCCGTGATTGCCTGACGGATTCGGGACGCGAGTGCTTTTGCGCTTCGGGAAAACTTGATGATGCCGTCATCCCGTAAGAATCTCCGAATCTCGCCCGCGATCAAAGGGACGGCATACGTGGAAAAGCAGACGTTATAAGAGACGTCAAATCGCCGGATTGCTTTTAAAAGCCCGATCGAACCGAGTTGCCTGAGATCGTCCGGGTCAACGCCGCCGCCCTGATACCGCTTCGCAATCGCCGCTACGAGCGGGATGTTTTCTTCCAGAAGGAGCCGCTCCGCTTCTTCGTCGCCGTTCTGTGCCTGCTTGATCCGCGCAATAAAATCTTCACGATCTGTTTGCATGCTTGATGCGCTTACGCATGATGACGACGGTACCCTGTCCGACATTCGATTCCACGTCCACGGAATCCATAAACGCTTCCATGACGGAGAATCCCATGCCGGAACGCTCCAGTTCCGGTTTCGAAGTATAAAACGGCTTTCGCGCAAGTTCGATATCGTCGATTCCGCAGCCGTCGTCTCGAACGATAATGGTCAGGTCATCGTCCTCAATTTCCATTTGCATCGTTACGATTCGGTCACGGCTCTGATCGTAGCCGTGAATGATGGCGTTCGTAACAGCTTCGGAAACAGCTGTGCGGATATCGGACAGCTCTTCAATCCCGGGATTTAACTGCGCGGCGAATGCGGCGGCTGCGGCACGGGCAAAACCTTCGTTGCCGGACAAGGAAAGAAATCGGATTTCCATTTCGTTATGCATTGCGTGCCTCCTTACTGCCTTTCCACAATTGCGTACAGTCCCGACATCTGAAAGATCCGGTCAATCGACGCGTTCATACCTTTCACAACGAGTTTTCCGCCTCGCATCGAGAGCTTTCGAAACCTGCCCAGAACGACGCCGAGACCTGCGCTGTCCATAAAGGTCATGCCCGACAGATCCAGAACAAGCTCGTTTACCGTGACGTCGCGAAGCAGCGTATCGAGCATGATCCTCGTTTGTTCTGCGCTGTGATGATCCAATTCGCCCGATAACTTTACCAATAAGCGCGGGCCGCGCTTTTGAGCGTTCAATTCCATAGTTCCACCTCCGATTCTCGTTCAAATATAAATACGCCGTATATGGTTTGCATCCTTTTGAGAAATCGGACAAGCTTTGCAGGATGAACGCTTGTTCTGTCGAATAGAATTTCGCATGAAGGTTTTTCGTTTGATTCTGTGCATCGGTGTTATCTGTTTTCTCCTGTTTACGCCGCAATGGCTCGCCCGCGGCGCGCAGGAATCGTTTGTCGACGCAAGGTTCGTCAGGAAGGTGCGGCCGTTTCAAGGGACGATCGTCATTTATCACGTCGTTCGACAAAGACCGTATGCGGGCAGCATGACGCAATGGCTTAAAAACAGAGCGGAAGAATACGAAAAGAAGCACAAAGGCGTATATATCGAAATCGAGGGAATGGATGAAGCCGCTTTTTTCGAAAGGATCGAAAACGGACGAACAGCCGACGCGTACTCGTTCTTCTCAGGAACGCTGTATCGCGACCGCATTGCCGACATTCCCGATCTGAAGTTTGCATACAGGGAAGGTCTGTTCCAGACGGATAAAGCGGTTCCGTACTGTTATACGGGGTATTGCAGACTTGTCAAGAAGCCGGATGGATCCGGAGAAAAAAAGTATTACGCAAACGACATTCTGGCCGCGATGCAGCACGACGGAAAGGATGACGCGCCCGAAGAGAAGGCCGATATCCTGTATCTCGATCTCAGACGCGCAGGCGATCTGATTCGCAATAAAGAAGCGTTCTCTCTTGCGGCAATCGAGCCGGTCGATCATTTCACGGACGCTGTCTGCTGGATGAGCATTGACCGCGAAACGGATGAAAAACGTTCAGAAGTGCTGCTGGATTTTATGGCGTATCTTCTCTCAGAGGACGCACAGCGGTCTTTGAACGCGCTTGGATTGCTCTCCGTATTGGACTGTGTGAAAAACGTTCCTCCCGAAAGTGCGTTAAAGAACGTATTCAAAACGTATGAAACGGTTCAGACGGTCGATCCGTTCCTCTGGCAAGGCGTATATGACGAGCTGCTTAGCGATGCTGCGCTTTCCCGGAAAGGGGATACGGATGCACACATTCGCTTCACAAATCGTTTGCATGAATTATACAGATAGGTGTTGTGCCTTTTCGTTCGTTTTGTTATAATACAAATATGAAAATGCTTTGGAAGGATCAAATCGTATCGGAATTCCCCGGCGTTGAACGGAACGTTCCGCTGTCTGAACTGACGAGCTTTCGCGTCGGCGGCGCGGCTCGCTTTGTGCTCCGTCCGCAATCGTATGAGGAAATCAAACGCGCTGTCGCGTTTGTGAAATCGTTCGGCGTTCCGTTTGTTCTGCTCGGAAAAGGAACGAACGTGCTTGCTTCCGATGCGGGATATGACGGTGTTCTGATTCGATTCGACGCGCCGATGCATGCGCCGATCTATGACGGCGTTCGTGTAACCGTCTGCGGCGGAACTTCTTTGACGCAGCTTGCACGGGATACGGTGAAGCGCGGTTTTATGGGTCTTGAACGACTTTGCGGAATCCCGGGTACGGTCGGCGGCGCATGCGCGATGAATGCCGGCGCGTACGGCGGAGAAATCGGTCAGATTCTTCGCCGCGTCCGCTTGCTGAAGAACGGAACAGACGCATGGACGGACGTTAGGGACGGGGATCTCGGCTATCGGAGGAGTGCGTTTTCCTTCCCGGACGCGATTGTGCTGGAAGCCGAACTCGAGTTGTGCGCGGATGACGGAAGCGCTGCGGAAACAATGCGCGACTGCATGGAAAAACGCCGTGAAAAACAGCCTCTTGATCTTCCGTCGGCTGGCAGCACGTTTAAACGACCGGAAGGTTATTTTGCCGGCGCGTTGATCGAACAATGCGGCTTGAAAGGCTACTCGATCGGCGGGGCACAGGTTTCGCAGAAGCATGCGGGGTTTATCGTAAATACCGGCAACGCAACCGAAGCCGACGTTTCGGCCCTGATTCGATTTGTGCAGGATACGGTAAAAGAACGAACCGGCGTTAATCTGGAGCCGGAGGTCAAACGAATCTGAAGGTGGAAAGCATATGGATCTTTTAATTGTCACAGGCATGAGCGGCGCAGGCAAATCGCTTGCTTTAAAATCCCTTGAAGACATGGGATTCTTTTGTGTGGACAATCTGCCTTCGCCGATGCTCGGCGAGTTTACGGCGATGTGCAAGAACGCCAATCCGCCGATTCGCTGCGCGGCAGTCACGCTCGATTCGCGCGAGAGTCTGCTTTCCAGGAGCCCGGAAATGGTTCTATCCGAGATTCGCAAAATCGACGTGCCGTATACCATTCTGTTCCTTGACGCGCGCGACGACGTGCTGAAACGACGTTATAACGAAACACGCAAGCGGCATCCGCTGGGACTTTCCGGCGAAGCGGAAACCGGCGTTCGCACAGAGCGCGGATATCTTGCCGCCATGCGCGACGCCGCTGATTTCGTTCTCGATACGAGCGATATTCCCGCGCGCGAGCTGTCTTCCTGCCTTGAAAAGTTTATTCCGGAGATGGATCGTGAACAGGTGTCTGTCATTCTTTCAAGCTTCGGTTATAAGCGCGGCGTGCCTGTCGACGCCGATATCGTGATCGATATGCGCTTTGTGGAGAATCCGTTCTACTATGAGGATATGCGGTATCTTTCCGGACTCGACGAAAAGGTCAGAGATTTCGTGCTGTCGCAGCCGTACGTAAGCGAATTTTTCCATCAGCTTGAGCAAAGTATTGTGGATATGCTTCCGCTTTATGAAAAGCAGGACAAGCATATTCTTCGCATCTGCTTCGGATGCACGGGCGGACGTCACCGGTCTGTTGCCGCTTCGGAGGAAATGGCAAGAAGGCTTCGCAATCGCGGACAAGCCGTTCGCATCTACCATCGCGACATTAAGCGTGAGCTGCAGGATATCGAACTGCGCACAGGGAAGAGGGATCTATGAGCTTTTCTTCGGACTGCAAGGAAGAACTGATTCGAATCCGTGTAAAAAGCGCGGAGCAGCGCCTTTCACAGCTTACAGGCATAACATTTACCGCGGGCGGCATTCGCATCTCCAGACAGCCTGCGTTGTTTTATCATACCGAAAATCCCGCAACGGCAAAGCATATCGCTACGATCGCGCTGAGCTTGTTCGACGCTGACGCCGTCGTGGAAGAAAAAAGGATCGAACACCGCAGAAAGCCGATCTATGAGGTGACGCTTTCCGGACGCGAGATTGAGAAGCTGATGCAGGAAACCGGCGCAATGACGCATTCCGAAAGCGGATTCCGTTTGATGAGCGACATCCCGCAGATTGTTTTTCAAAACGAAGAAAATCAGCGCGCGTTTCTGCGCGGCGCATTTTTGGGCGGCGGAAGCTGTGTCGATCCCAACAGAGGATATCATCTTGAAACGGTTTTCCGCACGAAAGAAATCGCCCAACGCGCAGCGGAAATCATGTCCGGGTTTTCTCTTCCGGCAAAGATCTCCGTTCGTAACGGAGACAGGTATCTCGTATACCTCAAAGAAGGCGACGACGTAAGCGGAATGCTCGCTTTGATCGGTGCGTCTTCTTCAGCTCTCACGCTCGAAAACGTGCGCGTCAATAAGGACATGCGGAACTATATCAACCGCACGAACAACTGTGAAACGGCAAATCTTGACAAGCAGGTCGTGGCCTCGTTGAAACAGCGCTCCGCGATCGCGATCATCGACAGACATATCGGCATCCGCGCTCTGCCCGCAAGCCTGCAGCAGGCGGCGCAGCTTCGGATGGCGCATCCGGACGCGACGGTGCAGGAGCTTGCGGACCTTGCTGAAATACAAAAATCCGGCATGTATCATCGGCTTGACAGATTGATGAAGCTTGCCGAGGGATTGGAGGACGACTGTGAATAAGCAATACGGCGCTTTTGCGCGCGTTTATGACACAATGATGCATGACGTTGACCACGACGCGTGGGCGGATTATATCGACGGCTTCTTAAAGGACGCAGGCGCGCACGATGTTCTGGACTGCGCATGCGGAACCGGCGCAATGGCGATTCGCCTTTTCAAACGCGGATATCACGTGATCGGAAACGACGTGTCGCCCGAAATGCTGATGGAAGCGAGAAACAATGCATTCCGCGAGGGCGCCAAGGGTATCATTTTTATTTGCGAGGACATGAGAAAGCTCACGATCCATAAACCGATCGACGCGCTTGTTTCCGTGTGCGACGGCGTCAATTATCTGACGTCTTGTCAGGATCTGGAATTGTTTTTTCAACATGCTTCGTCCTGCTTGAAGCCCGGCGGCACGCTGCTGTTCGACGTATCCTCGCCGTATAAGTTTTCCGAGGTGCTCGGTACGAACACGTTTACCGAAGAAACCGAAGCGTATGCGTACATTTGGAAGAACAATTTCGATCCCGCTTCAAAACTGTGTGAGATGAATCTGACGTTCTTTGTTAAAAACGGAACGCAGTACGATCGCTTCACCGAGACGCACATACAGCGTTCGCACACGGAGGAGGAGTTGAAAGCCACACTGCGGAAAACGGGGTTCGCAGACGTTCGTGTATTCGATGCGTTTACCCGTGAACCCGCAAAGGACACCTCGGAAAGAATGCAGTTTGTTGCAGTAAAGGAGAAATAGTATGGAGCGAAACTTGATCATACACGGCATGCTGGAAAACAATGCGCTGCGCTTTGCCGCGATCGACGGAACACAGCTCGTGCGCGATGCGCAAAAGACGCACGGCCTTTCCCGTGTCGCGACTGCTGCGCTCGGAAGACAGCTGCTGATGACGTCCTTGATTGCAAGCCTGATGAAAAACAAAACCGATACGGTTACGACCGTACTTGCGGGAAACGGTTCCTCCGGAAATCTCGTCTGCGTCGGAAGGGAAGGCGGACTTGTCAAGGGCTACGCAACGAATCCCGAAACGGAACTCCCGCTGCGTTCGGACGGAAAGCTCGACGTACGAGGGTACGTCGGCGCATCCGGAAAACTGACGGTGATTCGTGATCTCGGGCTCAAGGAGCCGTACGTGGGTATGTGCAATCTGATTTCCGGTGAAATTGCCGAAGACTTTGCACAATACTTTACCGCGAGCGAACAGCAGCCTTCGATCGTATATCTGGGCGTGCATGAAAACGCCGCGGACGGCTTCGTCACCGGCGCCGGCGGTATTTTGATTCAGACAATGCCGAACTGTCCTGATGAATCGGTTGAACACGTCATGACGATCGCAAACCGCATTCCGACGCTCGGTACGCGACTCGCGGCAGGCGATTCGCTTGAAGCAATCCTGAACGGCATATTCGAAGCCCTTGACGTTGCTTATACGAACCGGCTTTCGCCGGCCTTTTCGTGCGACTGCACGAAAGAACGGCTTGAACGAGCCCTGATTTCGATCGGAAGAAAGGAACTTCGCGATCTCATCGACCAGGACGGCAAGGCGGAACTGACCTGTCAGTTTTGCGGGAAGAAATATCTTTTCGATCGGGAAGCGCTTGAAACGCTCTATCTGGAAGCGACCGATAACGGAGGAATACATGAAGAATGACCGTGAAACGGGCGTGATCGTTCCGTTTCAGCAGAACGCGGAATTTTATTATCAGCGCGGTAACAAATATTTGTCTGATCCCGAGGATCTCGTAAAGGCGGAACAGTATCTGCGTAAAGCACACGATATGGAGCCGGATCGCGATGAATACGTGCTTGCGTTTGCAGAGACGCTGCATCGGATGCGTCGTTTTGAAGAGAGCCTTTCCGTTCTTTTGACCTCCCTGAATGAGACGAACAAAGAAGAACCGGAGCTGATCTTCGGCATTGCGTCAAATTTCATGGGACTTGAGGAGTTTCGTGCAGCGTATCAATGCTGCAGATTGTGCCTTGAAAAAGATCCGGCAGGTCCGTATTCCGACCGCGCGATTGATATGCTGGAACTGATGGAGGACGAACAGGAACTCGAAATCCAGATCGGATTGATGGAAGGAGAAGATCTTGATCTGCTTGACGGTATCCATCATGCCAAAGCAAAGCATATTTCCTGTAACGACGATTCCGGGCTGCAGATGCTTCTGGCGCTTTCCGAAAAGTATCCGGACAGCGAAATGCTTGATATGGAAATCGCCATGATGCAGTTTTCACTGCGGCAATATGACGACGCGAGAAAACGGCTCTTCAATCTGTTCAAACGCAACAACAAATCCGTTCGGGGTAACGCGCTGATGACGCTTCTCTATCACGTGGAGAAACAGGAGCAGGAAGCACTCGAACAAAGCAAAAAGATTTTGATCGATGAAGATTGTTCACCCGAAGAGCTCGGCTATGCCGCGCCGATTTTAATTGAAATCGGGGAGTATGCCCGCGCGCAGAAAGCGCTGGAGCTACTGCGCGATTCCATGCCGTATGATATCGAAATGCTGCATCAGCTTGCATTTTGCCTTTACGTGCAGGGAAAAAAACGGGAAGCGGAATCAATCTATGACGAGCTGGTGCTGCGCGATGAGAACGATACGGTTGCGGCATATTATAAAAAACACATTCGTGAGGATGCCGAAGCGGATTTTATCAGAAGCTGGTCTGTAAACTACGACGTACCGGTTCGAGAAGCGGTTTTGAGACAGCGGCGGATTCGGGATATCGCAACCGCGGGCGTTGAGGCGATCAAACAGACGTGGTCAAACGATAAAGAATTCCGCGCAATTCTGAAGTGGGCGCTGATCAGTCCGCTTTCGCCTTCGATCCGGGGAGCGGCAAAGATGCTGTCTGTCACGGAATCAAAAGAGGCGGAACGCGCGCTCCGTGCATTCCTGATTCGGTTTGATCAGGCGGACGAGGATAAGCAGTTCGTATTCGGCGTTCTTCTCGGCATGGATGCGGAACCGCCTTTCTCCCTGTATTATCAGGGCGATTGGCAATATGGCGTCGTGCGTCCGATGGAGTTCCCGAAGCAGCTTCCGGTCAGCTATGACTGTATTCTGGATCAGATCAACGGCTTTGAATCCTATCTGAACGAGGACCTCCGGTATCGCACCCTGAAGGTGCCGGAACAGTTCGTTGAGGTGACGTCGCGCCTGTTCTATTTCTATCTTTCCTGCTTTCCGGATGGAAGGTATCCGAAGCTGACAAGGCAGCAGGAGGATGCGATGGCGGCCGCATTCACATTGATGGGACTTGGCGCATTGAGCGATACGACGATCAAGCCGGACGTTCTTCTTGAGGTATTTCAGGTGTCGGAACGAAGGCTTGAAAATGCCATGAAACGCATCTTTATGACGATGCAGCGGGAAAAGGAGTCCTGAAATGGAATTTATCGCAACCGCAAAAATCGGTCTTGAATCGACCGTAGCCTTCCAACTGCATAAACTCGGCATTCTTGATACCGAAACGCTCGATGCGCGCGTAAAATTTCACGGCGGATTTGATGAAATGGCAAAAGCGCTTCTGTGGCTTCGGACCGCAGAACGTTTGTTTCTGACCGTCGGGACGTTCCGCGCCGATACGTTCGATTCGCTGTTCGAACAGACGAAAGCGTTACCGTGGAACCGGTTCCTTTCCCCGAAAACACGCATACATGTGAACGGAAAAAGCGCAAAGAGTACGCTCTTCTCCGTTTCCGACTGCCAGAGCATCGTTAAAAAAGCGATCGTAGAATCGCTGAAAGCCTCATATCGCATCAATACCGTTCCTGAGACGGAGGAAGAAGTTATCGTTGAGGTCGGCATTCTGCGCGACGAAGTAACGCTTGCGCTTGATTGCTGCGGAGCGGGGCTTTCACGTCGCGGGTATCGCACCTATAACGTACCTGCGCCGCTCTCTGAAACACTCGGCGCAGGGCTGATTCTGCTTTCCAGGTTTTTTCCGGATACTCCGCTCATAGATCCGATGTGCGGATCCGGAACAATTCCGATCGAAGCGGCTATGATCGCCAACAACATCGCACCTTCTCTCGGCCGCTCGTTTGCCGCCGAACAATGGCGATTTGTTGATCCGTCCGTTTTTGATAGAGCAAGAACGGAAGCGAACGACCTGCGCAGGAATGATCCTCTTGCAATCATGGGCAGCGATATCGACCCGCATTGCATTGACCTCTGCAAAAAACACGCGAAAAAGGCCGGCGTTATGCTCGAGTGGAAGGTGCGTCCTGTCAAGGAGCTGTCCACCGATTGGCGCAACGGCGTATTGATTTGCAACCCCCCTTACGGGGAACGATTGTCGGACGAGAAATCCGTAAAAGCACTGTATCGGGAGATGCATACCGTATTTGAACGTATTCCGGACTGGCAAATCAACGTGATTACCTCGAATCGCGATTTTGAGTCGATCTACGGCAGACCTGCCGATAAGCGCCGCAAGCTCAGCAACGGCGGCATGGTCTGTACGCTGTATCAGTATTTCGCAACCCGAAGATAGTTTTCAGACGCCGTTTGTCCGGCGTCTTTTTTTAGCGTCCTCCGCATACCATAAACCGGGAGGGCGTGAAAATGCGTAAATGGATCAGCATTGTTTTAACGGTTTTCTTTTTCTTTTTAACGACGCCTGTCGTGCACGCGGATGCGACGGTGAAAGCGTATTGTATTCGACCGCTCCATTCGGACGTCATGATAGACCAGTCCGATGCGGACACCTGGTACAACATTGCGGGACTAACGAAGCTTCCCGCCGTTCTGACGTTGTGCGATGCGATTGACCGCGGTTTGATCGACGAAAACGCTGCGGTCACGGTTGGGGCAAAAGCGGCTTCCATCGGCGGACCGACCGCTTTTTTGAAAAAGGGCGAAACAATATCTGCGAAGGAACTGATTCGCGCAGCCGTAATGATCTCGGCCGGTGATGCAATCTATGCGCTCGGCGAGCATGCGTTCGGTTCCGAGGACGTGTTTCTGAGCAATATCGAGCTTACGATGAAAGCTGCAGGCGTCGATAAATCGCTGCCCGACTGCCTCGGCACCTTCATGACCTTTTCCTGCAAAGAACTGGTTTCTCTCGGGGAAAGGGCGGTTGAGAGTCCGACGTTTCTGAAATACTGTTCGGAGAAGTATTATATTCTGAATCATGAAGACGGAAGGAAAACGGAACTTGCAAACGCAAATAAGCTCCTAACCTCTTTACCGGGTTGTATCGGTCTGTTTACCGGAAGCGCAAAATCAGATGGATATTGCGGCGTTTTTGCGTGCAGAAGAGGTGAAACGACTTATCTCTGCGCGATCATCGGCGCACAAAACAGCAAGGTCAGGTTTGAAACTGCTGCAAAGTTGATTGAAGAGGCGTTTGCCAACTACCGTTACGTTACCATCTGCGAACCCGGCGAACCGATTCTCGAAAGCTATCCGGTCGAAGGAGGCGATCTGGAAACCGTCGATTTATTCGCAAAGGATGAATACGCTCTTTTAATGCGAAAAAGCGAAGGAGAACCGCAAAAACGTTTTGATCTGCCTGAAGTGCTGACCGCGCCGCTCGATCCGGATCATGCGGTCGGAAGTATAGCTTTTTACAGTGCGGACGGGTCGCTTCTGCTGGAAGCTGCGCTGTATCCGGAAGAGGCGGTTACGGCGAATTGCTTTCGCGAAATTATGAAACGAATATTCGGATTCTTTCTGAACGGCTAAAGAAGCGGGGGAATTGCACTTGCAAAGCCCCCTTTTTTTGTTTATAATACAGACATGATCCTTTTTAACCTTCAATCCATTATGAATGATCCGCTCAGGTTCCTGCGGGAACTCGCGTGCTTGCTCCCTGTTATGCTGCTGAGCCTTACGCTTCACGAATGGGGACACGCTTTTGCCGCGCACAAATGCGGCGACGATACCGCAAAGAATATGGGGCGCATGACGCTCAATCCGTTTGCGCATATCGATCCGATCGGCTTTTTTATGATACTGATCGCGGGCTTCGGTTGGGCCAAGCCTGTTCCTGTCAACTCGCGCAACTTCCGGAATTACAAAAAAGGCGAAGCGATCGTATCGCTTGCCGGCGTATTCATGAACCTGATGCTCGTACTCGCGTTCTCTGCTTTGTACGTCTTTTTTCAGTATTTGTTCTATACAAAGTCCTATGCATGGCTCGACAGCGACGTTCTGTGGACTGTTTTGCTTTACGGTATTATCCTGAACGTAACGCTGATGCTTTTCAACCTGCTCCCGATTTTTCCGCTTGACGGATACCATATCTTTGAACTGCTGTTCGCAAAGATGCTTCCGATGAAGGCTTTCCTTTTTCTCAGAAGATACGGAATGCTGATTCTGATCGGGATTATGCTGCTGATGCGGGTGCTGGAATTTTTCCCCGCGTATGAGCTTTCCATGTGGCTGCTGGGGAAACTTGATACCATCGTGAACGCGTTGCTGTAAATGGATGATCATGGAAGAATACCGCGTATCGTTATCACAATTTGAAGGCCCGCTCGATCTTCTGCTGCATTTGATCGAAAAGGCGGAGGTCAATATCGAGGATATCTTCGTTTCGGAGATTACCTCGCAGTACCTTGCCTACATGGATGATCTTTCAGAGCTCGATATGGATCGCGCCAGCTCGTTTCTGACAGTTGCCGCGCAGCTTTTGCTGATCAAATCGCGAAGCCTTCTTCCGCGTCCGCCTGCCGATGATGAGGAAGAGGAAGATCCGAAAGAACAGCTTCTTCGTCAGCTTCGCGAATACAAGGCTTTCAAGACGGCAAGCGAGGAATTGCACGAGCGCTTCGAAGAAGCGAAAAAAGCGCTGACACGTCTGCCTGAGGACGTGATCCTGCCTCCGCAGAAATTTGAACTGAAGAATGCAACGCTGGACCATCTATACAACGCGTTTCTTGACATTTTGAACCGCGATGAACCGGAAGAGGAGAAAGAGGACAAGTCTCAGCGCGTACGTCCCGACACGTTTACCGTCCGTGATCGTGTCGAGCATCTGAGAAGCAGGCTGAAAGAAGGCCGCGTACGTTTTTCGGATCTGTTTTCTGACATGAGTACAAAATTAGAACGGATCGTAACATTTATGGCGCTTCTCGAAATGCTTGCAAGAGGCGAGGTGCATATCACGCAGGGCGCGACGTTCGCACCGATTTATATCCGTGCAAAGGCACTTTCGGAAAACGACCGCGAAACGGTCTATATGGATGAGGTAGAGGACTGATGGAGAACAAAAAAGCCGCAATTGTAGAATGTATACTGTTCGTTGCGGGCGAACCGGTACTGATCACGGAGATCGCGCGGGTGCTTGAACAGGATGAAGCGTCCGTAAAAGCGCTGCTTTTTGAAATGGAAATGCGCTATCGCAATGAAGGACGGGGAATCTGCCTGCTCGCGACAGATGATACCGCGCAGCTCGTTTCGAACCGCGATTATATTCAATACGTAGAAGCGCTTCTGCAGCCGGAACAAAAAAAGAGCGTTTCACAGTCCATTATGGAGACACTTGCGGTCATTGCGTATAAGCAGCCGGTTACGCGGGCGGAGATCGAAGCGGTTCGCGGCGTTCGGTGTGAATATGCCGTTTCGCAGCTTCAAAAGCTTGGGCTGATCGCTGCTGTCGGCAGAAAGGACGTCATCGGCAAGCCGATGCTGTATGCCACGACGGATACGTTTCTGCATAAGTTCGGGCTGCATAACCTTTCCGAGCTGCCTTCGCTTCCTTCGGAAGAGCCGGAGACGGTCGAAACCGTTTGATAAGGGGGAATATCATTATGAACAAGCGCACCGATTACCTCTCATGGGACGAATACTTTATGGGCGTTTCGCTGCTGTCGTCGTATCGAAGCAAGGATCCGAGCACGCAGGTCGGAGCCTGTATTGTCAGTGAGCATAATAAAATCATGTCGGTCGGTTATAACGGCTTTCCGATCGGATGCAGCGACGACGAATTCCCGTGGGATCGCGAAGGCGAGCCGTACGATACGAAATATCCGTACGTCTGTCATGCGGAGCTGAACGCGATCCTGAACAACGCGGGAGCGTCTTTGGAAGGCTGCCGCATCTACGTTGCGCTGTTCCCCTGCAACGAATGCGCAAAGGCAATTATTCAATCCGGCATCAAGGAGGTCGTTTATCTCTCCGATAAATATAACAACACACCGATGAACCGCGCATCAAAACGGCTTTTCAATGCCGCGGGCGTACGCCTCCGCAAGCTGATTCCGAAGCGTGAATCCATCCTGATTGACTTTGATGAAAGTAAAGTATGATGTTCATAACAGAAACAGCGCCGGAATTTCCCGGCGCTGTTTTTTGCTTTCGTTAATCACGAAGCGTTGCCTGATAGAAGTTTGCGTACAGTCCGTTTTGAGCAAGAAGAGATTCGTGCGTACCGCGTTCCACGATGCCGTCCTTGTTGATGACAATGATCTCGTCCGCATTGCGTACCGTAGATAGACGGTGTGCAATAATTAACGTTGTTCTGCCTTCGGAAAGCGCATCGAAGCTCTTTTGAATATCGAACTCGGTAACGGTATCGAGCGCGGAGGTCGCTTCGTCGAGGATCAGGATCGGCGGATTCTTGAGAAACAGACGCGCAATCGAGATTCGCTGTTTCTGTCCTCCGGAAAGCTTTACGCCTCGCTCGCCCACTTCGGACTGGTATTGATCCGGAAACTGCATGATCTCATCATGGATATGTGCGCGAATCGCCGCTTCGACGACCTCTTCATCGGTTGCTCCGAGCCGTCCGTACCGGATATTCTCGAGAATCGAACCCGAAAACAGGAATACGTCTTGCTGAACGATACCGATGCTGCGGCGAAGGGACTCCTGCGTATAGTCTCGAATGTCCTTGCCGTCTACGGATATGCTGCCTTCCTGCACGTCGTAGAAGCGCATCAGAAGATGACACAGCGTCGTTTTGCCACCGCCGGAAGGACCGACAAGCGCGACTTTTTTCCCTGGCTCAACGGTCAGATTGATTCCAGAAAGAACTTTTTTTCCGTTTTCATACGCAAACCCCACGTTTGAAAATTCGATCTTACCATTCAGCGATTTGATTTCAATCGCGTTCTCCCGATCGATAATATCGCTCTTCGTGTCAAGAATTTCAAGGAACCGCGAAAAGCCGGCCATCCCCATCATATACTGCTCGAAGAAGCTTGCAAAGCGCTTTAAAGGCGATGTAAAGGCCGAAACGTAAAGCATGAAGGTGATAAACGTCAGGGAGTTAAAACCGGATTTGCGGATGATCAGAACGCCTCCCACGGCAAGCACGATTACATTGAAAAGAGCGATGAAAAACTCTGTTCCGCTGTTAAACAAAGCCATCGTTTTGTAGTAGCGGTCCTTGGCGTGCAGAAACGCGTTGTTTCCTTCTTCAAACTTTTCGATCTCGTAATCTTCGTTTGCAAACGCCTTTGCAACACGTGCGCCTGAGATGGACGACTCGATTCCGGCGTTGATGTTTGCCATCTGTTCTTTCACGGATTTGCTTGTCGATTTCATTGAAAAGCGTGTTCTCATAACGAAAAACAAGCAAAGCGGCATCAGAATCAGCATTGCAAGCGCAATACGCCATTCGATAAAGAACATCGCAGTGAACGCGCCGAGAATCGTCAAACTTGAAATCAGAAGATCCTCCGGACCGTGATGCGCAAGCTCGGAAATTTCAAAGAGGTCGGTCGTCGCGCGGGCCAGAAGTTTCCCCGTGCGAATTTTATCGTAAAAGCTGAACGGCAGCGTCTGTATATGTGAGAAGATATCATGCCGCATATCGGCTTCGATCCGAACGCCTAATAGGTGCCCCCAATAGTTCACTATATAGAGCATGGCGGCACGAAGGACGTAACCCGTGAAGATTGCGCAAATCAGAATCACAAACAGTGTAATCAGGTTCTGCGATCCGGTCTGTTCGATCGCCGGAAATAACTGTTTTAATAGATAGTTCGTCAGAAGCGGAAACGCGATATCAACGCCAGCGACAAGCGTAGCGCAGCCGATATCAAGCAGAAACATGGGAAGATGCGGTTTATAGTACCGGGCAAATCGTTTCAATTTGTTCATATCTTCATCTTACACGCTTCGGAATCATTTGTCCATACATCGCGAAAAAAAGAATATGGTATTTCCGGATCGCATAAGGTGAACCAAAAGGAGAATCGGGAGGTTTCTATGGACAGAACAGCTCTTTATCGGGATATGATGGAGCGTACGCAAGGCGATATCTATTTCGGCGTAATCGGTCCGGTGCGCACAGGCAAATCTACTTTTATCAAACGATTTGCGGAACTTTTGATGGTGCCGAATATCGAAAACGAGTTTCAGAGGCAAAGACTCATCGACGAGCTGCCGCAAAGCGGAACAGGGAAAAGCATTATGACGACGCAGCCGAAGTTTGTTCCGAACGAGGGCGTCGAAGTGCGTCTTGACGAAGCGGCGACCGCAAAAATGCGGCTTGTTGACTGTGTTGGTTTTTTGGTGCCGGGCGCAATCGGATCGGAAGAGGACGGAACGCCGCGCATGGTGAGAACGCCTTGGTTCGAACAGGATATTCCTTTTGAACAGGCTGCCGAAATCGGAACGAGAAAAGTAATTGAAGACCACGCGACTGTCGGTATCGTTGTGTTGACAGACGGGACGATCACAGATCTTTCGCGGGAAAACTATCTGGAAGCCGAACAGAAATGCATGGAGGCTGTCAGTGCGGCCGGTAAGCCGTTCGTCATTCTTTTGAATTCGGCGGATCCAAACGGCGATCTTGCCCAGCGCACTGCAGATGAAATTGAAGAGCAGTACGGCGTTCGTCCGATGATTGTCGATCTTCTGCATCTTTCGGAACGTGTGCTGACCAATCTTCTGACGGAAATCCTGTACGCGTTCCCGCTGAAAATGATCGAATTGAACGGACCGAGCTTTTTGAATGCGCTTTCTTCCGATCATCCGGTCCTGAAAGAAATGATCGAAACGCTTTCCGTCTGCGTTCGCGACGTGCATTGCGTGCGCGACGTGCAGCGGATTGCAGAAGCTTTTTCGGAACTTGATTTGTTCCGATCCGCGGAGGTGCAAAAGGTTGAGCTCGGTTCCGGACGTGCAAGCGTCGGCCTGCATCCGAACGAAGGCGTTTTCTATTCCATTCTGAGCGACGCCTGCGGCATGACGATTCAAAACGATTATGAGCTGATGTCGGCGGTCAACGGGTTTGTTACGGCAAAGAAGGCATACGACAGGTTGTCAAAAGCGCTGGAAAAAGCAATGCAGACCGGATACGGAATTGTTGATCCCGATCCTGAAAAGATGGAAATCTCCGAACCGGAACTCTTTAAAAGCGGCGGAAAATACGGCGTTCGTCTGCATGCCAAAGCAAGCGGTTTGCATTTGATTCGTGTCGATATCGAAAATGATATCGAGCCTTTGATCGGAACGGAACAGCAAAGCAAAGACTTCCTGACCTATTTAAATGAGAATGCGGAAGGAGAAGGACAGGATTACCTGAACACGAATCTGTTCGGAAAATCATTGTATGATTTGATTACAGAAGGGATGCAGGGGAAAGGAACGAATATGAACGATCAGGTCCAGATAAAACTGCAGGCAGCTTTGCAAAAGATTGCCAACGACGGATGCAACGGAATGATTTGTATTATGCTTTGACAAACGCGCAAACTAAACTCGGTCGATTGACCGAGTTATTTTTTTGGAGGAACCTATGCGAACGGATCTTGCGTTGGAATCGAAAACAAGGATTGCAGACTGTCCCGGAATCAGAGAAGAAAAAGAAGAAAAAGACGATATTCAAATTACCCGAATCGACGTACTCGATCATGATGCCGCACAGCGCCTTGACAAACCGATCGGTCGATACGTGACGATTTCCGCAGCCCCGGTATCATTCATGGAACAGGACAGAAGGGAGGCAATCGCAAAATGTCTTTCCGTTGAATTGCGTGCAATGGCAAGTTCCGTCGACAGTGCGCTGGTCATAGGCCTTGGAAACCGATATGTGACAGCAGATGCGCTCGGAACGAAGACGGCAGAATACGTGCTTGTTACGCGTCATATTCACATGCACATGGAAAATTATCTGCCGGAAGGCACGCCGGTTACATCCTCGTTTTGTGCGAACGTACTGGGCGTAACGGGAATGGAAACCGCTGAGGTTGTTTCTGCGCTGACAGAACGTATTCAACCGGATATCGTAATTCTGATTGATTCGCTTGCCGCGGCAAGCGTAGAGCATATCGGGTGTGTGATACAATGCAATGACAGCGGAATTGCTCCCGGGTCAGGCGTCGGAAACTTTCGTACCATGCTGACAAAAGACCTGTTGCACGTGCCCGTCATTGCACTCGGCGTACCTACGGTCGTCAGTGCGGAGACGATCGTTCGGGAAAGCGGAGCAAATGCGGTCGATCTTGCAAAATGCGGAGATCTGATCGTTGCGCCGAAAGATATTGACGCGATCGTTAGGGATCTGTCCCGTGTCCTTTCGGACGCTGTCAATCTGATGCTGTTTGGTGACTTGTATCCCGCGCTTGAGAAATTATTGAGATAAATGGTTGTACCGCCGCATACGATTTAGCGGAGGTGCAAGATGAAAAAGAGACGTTATACAAGCAGAAACCGTAAATCAAAGCCGTCGCCGTCTGTTTTCGCGTGGATTGCGCTTGCTTTCGGCTGGATATGCGCCGTTTTGTTCGGCGTATATATTTTTAGCAGACCGAATGAAATTCCGTCAGAGGTGTCGACGACGGAAACTGTTTTTGCACAGGCGAAGCATGACGCAAAAGAGCATCCGACGCCTGTTTCTGCACAGCTAAAAATCCTTCCCGCGGTCAATGCGCTGCGGTCGGACGAGCCAACGATTCTGATCTATCACACGCATACGACGGAAGCATATACACAGACGGAATCCGAACAATATAAAGAATCCTCCAAATGGCGAACGTTTGATACGGAATATAACGTCGTAGCAGTCGGAGAAGTTCTGAAGGAAATTCTGGAAAAGGAATACGGATTCCACGTAATTCATGACACGACCGATCACGAGCCTCCGAAGCTTGCGACCGCATATGATCGCAGTCTGAAAACGATGGAAAAATATCATAAAGAATATCCTTCGATCGTACTGTTTATCGACCTGCATCGCGACGCGTATAATGCAGACGTCGCCCCGTGTGATTATCTGACGATCAACGGAACGGAAACCGCCCGTCTGATGCTCGTTGTAGGAAAAGGCGAGAAGTACGCGGACAAACCGTATTATACGTCCAATGAGGCGTTCGCGCAAAGAATTACGAAACATCTGAACACGATTGACCCGAAGTTGTGCAGACCGGTACGGTTGAAAACCGGCCGTTATAATCAGCACGTAGCGCCGAACTGTATTCTTGTTGAGGTCGGGCATAACGCGAATACGCTTTCACAGGCCAAGGCCGCAATGCCTTACCTTGCAGAAAGCATTGCGTATTCGTTTCACAGCGGCAGTATATCGCTTTCGGATTGGTCGCCGAATTGACAAGAGAACGCCGGAATGATATACTATAAACAGTATTATGGGAAAGAGGCTGTTTCAATGAAACAACGTCGAATTGCCGTCGTCGGCGCGACCGGAATGGTGGGCAGAATGTTCCTGAAAGTCCTGGAGGAACATGGAATTTCAGCGGACTATGAACTGTTTGCGTCGGCGAACAGCGCAGGAAAATCGCTTCGGTTTTTCGGTAAGGATTACCTCGTATCCGAATTGACTGAGGACAGTTTTCAAGACAAAGGCTTTCAATATGCTCTGTTTTCGGCGGGCGGCAGCATCAGCGCGAAATTTGCGCCGCTTGCCGCGGCATCAGGCGCAATCGTTATCGATAATTCCAGCCAATGGCGAATGGATCCTGAAGTTCCGCTTGTTGTACCGGAAGTCAATCCGGAAGCGCTTTCCTCAATTCCGAAGGGAATCGTCGCCAATCCAAACTGTTCGACGATTCAGGCCGTTGTTCCGCTGAAAGTTCTTGATGACGCATTCCGCATCAAGCGCGTCGTATATTCAACCTATCAGGCTGTTTCCGGCGCTGGGCAGAAGGGATATCAGGACCTTGAAGACGGCCTTTGCGGCGCGCTTCCGAAAAAATTTCCGCATCCGATCGCAAACAACTGCATTCCGCACATCGACGTATTTCTTGAGAACGGAAATACCAAGGAAGAGCAGAAAATGATCGACGAGACGAGGAAGATTCTTTCCAGACCGGATCTCGGTATCAGTGCAACCTGCGTTCGCGTTCCTGTTTATCACGGACACAGCGAAAGCATCAACGTCGAATTCGAACAACCGTTTGAGATGACAGAGGTGTTTCGACTGCTCAACGGCGCGGAAGGCGTCGTCGTTCGTGACGATCCGAAAAACAACATCTATCCGATGCCGATTGAAGCGGAAGGAACGGATCCTGTTTATGTCGGGAGAATTCGCCGCGACACGTCCGTTAAAAACGGTTTGAATTTCTGGTGCGTCGCGGATAATATTCGTAAGGGCGCCGCTTTAAATGCGGTGCAGATCATGGAGCATTTGATAAAGGGGGAGAACAGATGAGCATTTTTACAGGATCGGCCGTTGCGCTGATTACACCGTTTCATGACGGAGCTGTCGACTATACGGCGCTGACAAGATTGATTGAGCTTCAGATCGCTTCCGGCTCGGACGCAATCGTTGCGCTCGGGACCACAGGCGAAGCGGCGACGCTGATGCAGGATGAGCGCCAGGAAGTAATTCGGTTTATCGTGGAGCGCGTATCCAACCGGATTCCCGTGATCGTCGGGGCGGGCAGCAACAATACGGAAGACGCGATTCAAAAGAGCCGCTTTGCGGAAGCGGTCGGCGCGGACGGTCTTCTGATCGTTACGCCGTTTTATAATAAGACAACGCAAGAGGGACTGTTAGCACATTACAGCTCGATCGCGGAACAAGTTCGCCTTCCGATCCTGATCTATAACGTGCCCTCAAGAACCGGTTTGAACATTCTGCCGGAAACGGTCAATAAGCTTGTTCGTTCGTGTGAGAATATCGTCGGCATCAAGGAAGCAAGCGGCAATATCGAGCAGATCGTCAAACTCGCAGCGATGTGCCCCGAATGTGATATCTATGCCGGTAACGATGATCACGTCGTTCCGATTCTTTCGATCGGCGGCAAAGGCGTGATTTCGACGGTGGCAAACATCATTCCGGAAGTGATGCATCTGATGTGCAAGGCATATTTTGACGGAGACACAGAAGAAGCTAAGCGCCTTCAGCTTGCGCTGCTGCCGATTCAGCAGGCTGCGTTCTGCGAAGTCAACCCGATCCCGATCAAAACGATGATGGGGCTTCTGAAACTTTGCGATCCGGAAGTCCGGCTTCCGCTTGTAAAGCCTTCGATTGAGCATTTTGAACTGATGGAAACGACGCTCCGCGAGAACGGCATGCTGTAAGGAGACGGGTGTGGCAAAGCTATTGATCAACGGAATCGGCGGTCAGATGGGACACGCGCTTTTAAGCGTCCTGAAGAGCGATGCGCGCGGGTTTGAAATATCCTGCGGAGTTGATCCGTTCTTCGACGGACATACTGCGTTTCCGGTCTATGCGTCCGCAAATAATGTTGACGTTCCGGTCGACGTCGTCATCGACTTCTCCGTTCCGAAAGCGACGGAGGAGATTCTGGACTTTTGCCACGCGCATAAGATCCCCGCTGTGATTTGCACCACGGCGCTGTCCGATCCTCTGATCGAAAAGATCGTCCGCGTAAGCCGGGATATCCCGATCTTTCGTTCCGGAAATATGTCCATCGGCGTCAATCTGATGCGTGTTCTGTTAAAAAAAGCGAGACTGACGCTCGGCGATTCGTTTGACATCGAAATCATAGAAACGCACCATAACCGTAAAAAGGACGCGCCGAGCGGCACCGCGCTGATGCTTGCCGATGCGATCCGGGAAGCCGATCAGACCGATCATTCATACGTGTTCGGCAGAAGCGAAAAGGATCACAGACGTGAACCGGGCGAAATCGGATTCCACAGCGTTCGCGGGGGAACGATCGTCGGCGAGCATGAAGTTCGTTTTCTGGGAACCGACGAAGAAATTTCCATCCGGCACGCGGCATATTCCAAGAGCGTCTTTGCGAACGGAGCGCTGCGAGCCGCACAATTCCTATTGACGAAACAAAACGGTCTTTATTCGATGGAAGATCTTGTTTCGGAAACGTTTTCCTGATGGATCCGTTCGGAACGGCTTCGGCCGTTCTTTTTTATTGCGTACGTGCTGAACTTCTGCTATACTGTAACATAGAATATTATAGGAGAAATCCATGAAACCGTTTGTTCATCTTCACGTGCATACGCAGTACAGCCTGCTCGACGGCGCGTCGCGCATTCCGGAGCTTGTAAAGCGCGCAAAGGCGCTTGGACAGACGTCGCTCGCCATCACGGATCACGGCGTCATGTACGGCGTGATCGACTTTTATCGCGCATGCAAAGCCGAAGGAGTCAAACCGATTCTCGGCATGGAAACGTACGTTGCGAAAGGGAGTTTCGACGTCTCCGATTCGCGCGAAAGGGATGCAGCGCATCTGATTCTCCTTGCGAAGAATCAGACGGGATATCAGAACCTGATGCTGCTCTCATCCGAGGCATTTATCCATGGATTCTACTACAAGCCTCGCATCGACTATTCGCTTTTAAAAGCACACCACGAAGGTCTGATCTGCCTTTCCGCTTGTCTTGCAGGCGATATTCCGCAATCGTTTTTGCGCGGTCAGGATGCCCGCGCCTATGAAATTGCCCGCATGCTGCGGGAAATGTTCGGTGAGGACTTTTATATCGAACTGCAGAATCACGGAATTCCCGAACAGCAGGAAGTGCTTCCGAAGCTCAAACGGCTTGCCAAGGAACTCGGAATCAAAACGGTTGCAACGAACGATATCCATTACGTCAAAAAAGATGATGCGGAGGCACAGGACGTTCTTTTGTGCATCCAGACGCAGCGATACGTGGACGAGCCGGATCGCATGCGGATGCAAAGCGATGAATTCTATCTGAAATCATACGACGAAATGGCTGACGCGCTCCCGGATGATCTCGATGCGCTCGATACCACCAATGAGATCTCCGAAAAATGCAACGTCGAAATCGAATTCGGCGTTCGCAGACTTCCGCATTTTACCGCGCCGGATGGGATTGCCAACGACGTATATCTTCGTAAGCTTTGCGCCGAAGGTATGCAGCGCAAGATGCCCAACGCCGGAAAAGAAGCGCTGGATCGTCTCGAATATGAGCTTTCAATCATCGAAAAGATGGGGTTTGTCGACTACTATCTGATCGTTTGGGACTTCATTCATTATGCAAAAACGCATGATATCATGGTTGGACCCGGCAGAGGCAGCGGCGCTGCGTCGCTTGCCGCGTACTTCCTCGATATTACTGACGTCGATCCGCTGAAATACAACCTGCTGTTTGAGCGTTTCTTAAATCCAGAACGCGTTTCGATGCCCGATTTCGACGTCGATTTCTGCTATGAACGCAGGCAGGAGGTGATCGACTACGTCGGTGAAAAATACGGCGAGGGACATGTCGCGCAGATCATCACGTTCGGTACCATGGCTGCAAAACTTGTTGTGCGCGACGTTGCACGCGTACTGCGCGTGCCTTATGCCGATGCGGACAAACTCGCCAAGCTGATTCCGAACGTACTGAAAATCACGCTTTCCGAAGCGATTCAGATGAACGCGGAGCTCAAAGCGCTCTACGATTCCGACGAAACGATGCGGCACGTGCTCGATCTTTCGATGAAGCTTGAGGGGCTCCCGAGGCACAGCTCTACACACGCGGCTGGCGTCGTGATCTCAGGCGTTCCGTTGAATACGGTTGTTCCGCTGACAAGCAACGACGGCGCGCTGACGACGCAATTCCCGATGACGACGCTCGAAGAGCTCGGCCTGTTGAAAATGGACTTCCTCGGTCTGCGCACGCTCACGATCATTCGCGACACGCTCGCGTTCATCAGGCAGGAGGGTAAGCCGGTTCCCGATTTTTCCAAAAACGATTTTGATGATCCGGATGTATGGAAGATGATCGCGTCCGGCGATACGGAAGCCGTATTCCAGCTTGAATCCGGCGGTATGCGTCAGTTTATGATGCAGTTGAAGCCCGATTGTTTCGAGGACCTGATCGCAGGCATTTCGTTGTATCGTCCCGGCCCGATGGAACAGATTCCGCGATATATCCGCGGTAAGCACGAAGGGAATATCGAATACGCGCACCCGCTGATGGAGCCGATCCTGAAAAATACGTACGGTTGTATCGTCTATCAGGAGCAGGTAATGGAGATTGTGCGCTCACTTGCGGGATACAGCTACGGCCGAAGTGATCTCGTGCGCCGCGCGATGTCCAAGAAAAAACACGACGTGATGGCAAAGGAGCGCACGTTCTTTGTGTACGGTACTGACGGCGTCGACGGTGCGATCAAACGCGGCGTGCCCGAAGACGTAGCGAACCATATCTTCGATGAAATGATGGATTTTGCTTCGTATGCGTTCAACAAAGCGCATGCGGCGTGCTACGCGGTTGTTGCATACCGGACCGCGTACTTAAAGCGCTATTATCCGACGGAACTGTTTGCCGCCACGATCAACGGATATCGGCAGAACACGGATTCCGTCTCAGCATACGTATACAGCGCAAGAAACCTCGGAATTCGCATTCTTCCGCCAGACGTAAACCGCTCGATGGCATTGTTCAACGTCGAAAACAACGCAATTCGGTTCGGGCTTTCCTCGGTTCGTAACGTCTCAGAGGGCGTTATGAAAAGCGTGGTGCAGAATCGCGCAATGAACGGTCCGTTCAAAAACTTTGAGGATTTCATCAATCGTACGCACGGCCTCAATAAACGGATGCTTGAGGGTCTTATCTGCGCCGGATGCTTCGATGAAATGGGGTATACGCGCAGCAGCCTGCTTTCGGTCTATGAACGTCTTCTCGATGCCGCGCAGCGCACGCAAAAAAGGAAGGAGTCAGGACAACTTTCACTGTTTGACTTTGACGATACGGCGGAGATGCTTTCCCAATCGTCGATACAGATTCCGGAAATCAGTGAAATGCCGAAGCCTGTGCTGCTTGCAAAAGAACGCGAAGCCACGGGTCTGTATCTTTCCGGACATCCGCTTGACGCTTACAGCGACGCGCTGAAACAGTTTCCGTATTCCGTTCTCAATCTTTCGGAGGCGGACGGAACCGGAGTAATCAAAGATGAAATGATCGTTACGGTCGGAGGTATGCTTTCGCAATGCAAACAGCGTCCGACAAAAAGCGGCACGGGTCTCATCGGGCTAGGCGTACTTGAGGGTCATTCCGGCTCTGTGGAGCTGATGCTCTTCCCGAAGACGCTGCAATCGTGTTCCGGACAGTTCCGCGATGAAAACATTGTTGAGATTACCGGACGAATTTCGATTCGTGAGGATCGCGCAAATTCGATCCTCGTCGATTCACTGAGCTCCCTGAAGGAAACGATGCGTACGCTGTATATCCGCCTTCCGTATCTCGATGCAGAGCAGCAGAAGCGCGTCCGGCGTATCACGCACGCGTTTCAGGGCAGTACGGCAATCGTCCTGTATGATACGGCAAAGAAGATCGCAAAAGGCGCGCCGAAGGAATGGTGCGTTAATCCGAGCGATTCGCTCATTCAAGCGCTGAAAGCTGAATTCGGTGAGGAGAATATCGTATTGAAATGAAACAATCAAATCCGTTTTTGAAAAATCAGGAACTGACGCTTGAAATAACAGGTATAACAAGCGAAGGACAGGGAGTTGCCCGCTGCGAAGGCGTCGCGTTTTTCGTTCCTTTTGCGCTGCCCGGTGAAATTGTTGTTGCGCATATCATCAAGATCGAGAAGAAATATTGCATTGCAAAAGCGATTCGTTTTTTGAAGCTGTCCGAACATCGTGTTGAACCTGTGTGCGAGGCGTATGAAAAATGCGGCGGCTGTGCGCTGATGCACTTGGACTATTCCGAACAGCTCAAAACGAAAACGCATATCGTTCGCGACGCATTGGAGCGGCTCGGCGGTTTTACCGGTGTTGAAGTGCAAAATACGATCGGTATGGACGATCCGTGGCGCTATCGGAACAAGGGCAGTTTTCCGATCGGATTTCAGGACGGCGTTGCCGCGTTCGGTTTTTATGCGGAACGCAGTCATCGATTGATCCCGCTCTATGACTGCCCTATCGAGGACGCAAGAATAACCGCGCTTGCGCGTTCTGTGACCGAGTGGGCAAACCGCAATCATGTGCGCGTCTACGATGAGCAGACGGGGAAGGGCTGTCTTCGTGCCTGTGTTATCCGTATTACGTCGACCGGAGAACGCATGGTTACCGTTGTCACAAAAGGCGAGCTTCCCGCAAAGGATTCACTTGTTCGCATGATAGACGTAGATTCTTTGTATCACAACCGCAACGACGCAAATACCAACGTGATCTTCGGAGACCATTTTACGCTCCTGAAGGGAAAACCGCAGTTGGTCGAACAACAAAGCGATCTCGTTTTCGCAGTCAGCCCGCAGAGTTTTCTGCAGGTCAATCCCGTTCAGACACGTAAGCTGTATGATACCGCTATCCGCCTGCTTGACGCAAAACCGGACGAAACCGTTGCGGACGTGTACTGCGGAATAGGCACCATTTCCCTTGCGATCGCAAAGCATGCAGGCAAAGTGATCGGGATCGAATGCGTCCCGGAAGCGATCGAAGACGCGAAGCAAAACGCGGCGCAGAACGGCGTCGAAAACGTCGATTTTATTTGCGGACTTGCCGAAGACGTACTTCCGGATCTTGTAAAAAACAACATGCGGCCCGACGCGATCGTGATCGACCCGCCGCGCAAGGGCTGCGACGAGCGCGTTCTTTCCGCGATCGCCGAAAGCGGCGCAAACCGCATCGTCTACGTTTCCTGCAACCCGGCAACGCTTGCCCGCGATCTGAAGATTCTGTCGACGCACGGATTTATGATCCGTCACGTACAGCCGATCGATATGTTCCCGCATACACAGCATGTGGAAACGGTATGCTGCTTGTATTGCCAAAAATGACTTCATATCGGTGCCTTATGACCCGAAGAATAACGGTTATGCGAAACAACTGAAAAAAAGGTAAATCAAAATATTTGAGGGTTAATGAATGTATTATCATGCATCAGCGATAGGAACAATAAGACAACTTGAGCCAAGGATTTCAAATCATAGCGTTCCCTTAATCTACTTTTCAAAGAAAAGAGAAAATGTTCTTGTCTACTTAAGCAATGCTATTGAGAAATACTGTAAAGAAACAGGCTTTGAATATGATGGAATATGGCAAAAGTGGGGTGCATACGGATTTGATAAGAACGGATTACAGCGTCTTGAAGAGTATTATCCAAATGCCTTGGAAAAAACATATAAAGGTGTTTCTGGATATATTTATTATGCCAATAATGTAATCGAAAGTGATTTTGATGTACAGATCCCCGATGCGACAGCAAGCAGCAATCCGGTCGAAATCAATTATGTAGAATTTGTTCCAGACGCTTTGGAAGCAATTCTACAGGCAGAACAAGATGGACTCATTACAATAATGAGATATGAGGTAATGTCCCAAAAGATGAAGGAATCGCTTACAAAAACCATAAGGGAAGAATATGAGAATGCTATTGACCATCCTGAGTATAGACATTTTTTGAAGGGAAATTTCCCTGAAATTATTATGGACTGACTAAGGCCTGTATGTCGATTTGTTTCTTAATAAATAGTTTTTTGAAACGGCGGCATTCACGGACAGAATCAGGCAGCTAATAAGGTATTGAAAATGAAAACGTATGAATTCGGGAATCCTGATGCAAAGTTCGTCCTGATCCAGCCGGTCGACGATCACGATCTGATTGGGCTCGCAAACGAAGCGGCATATATAGAACGGAACAGCAGCGCAGATTTTCAACTGATCGCTGTGAAGATTGATGACTGGAATCACGATCTGTCGCCGTGGAACGCGCCGGCCGTATTCGGAAACGAAGACTTCGGCAGCGGCGCAAAGGATACGCTTGATCGGATCATCGATTTATGCGCCGATCCCCAAAGGACGTACTATATCGGCGGGTATTCACTTGCGGGACTGTTCTCGCTTTGGGCGGTCTTTGAGACGGATCGGTTTTCCGGCGCGGCCGCCGCTTCTCCCTCGATGTGGTTTCCCGAGTTTATCGACTTCATGAAATCGCACGAACTACGGACAAACTCCGTCTATCTCAGCCTCGGAAACAGAGAGAACAGGACGCGTAATCCGATCATGGCAACAGTGGGGGACAGAATCCGGGAGGCATATGACCTTCTGAACGTGAACGGTACGAACTGTACGCTGGAATGGAACGAGGGCAATCATTTCAAAGACCCCGACGTGCGCAGCGCAAAGGCGTTTAGTTGGTTATTGAATCATCCGATGTGACGTGCTTGAAAACCAGTAAGATGAAAACGGAACGGAAAAGAAAAATCAGGGAAGCATTTATTGCCCTCTACGTTTTAATCGAGCTCGGTCTGCTGCTTGCGATCAAATGGATCGAGCGGACACAATACGGTGATCTTGCCGTATCGTTCATGTTTCTGTCGATCGTCGTCAATGCGCTTGCTGCCTCGTGCTGCTATTGCGTGTTTGGCGTGAAAAGGGCACGGGAACACGAACATTTGATCCTTGTCGCGCTTCTGATCACGCTGATCGCCGATCTATTTCTGACTTTTCTCGGAGGAAAATTCATGATCCCCGGCGTGATCTGTTTTTGCGTTACGGAAACGGTTTACGCGATCTTTTTGAAAAGCTCGCGGCTATCCGTGATCCTGCGCGCGATCCTCTTTGCGGGATTGTTCGTCGGCGCGGTTTTGACGCGGAATCTTTCGGTGCTGAACGTTCTTGCGATCCTCAATATCG
>JAFOTD010000057.1 GCA_017388175.1 Clostridia bacterium
GATGTATCTTCCGTACAAAAGGAAAATCGACCGGCAGCACGACAAATTCGAACGGTTTATCGCGGAGCGGCTTTTTGTGACGGAACCGTTTTCCGACCCTTCCGCTTTGCCGGAACGGGCGGCGGACTTCGACGTGCTGCTCTCCGGCAGCGATCAGGTCTGGAACGTCCGGGCAAAGGATTTCAGTTACGCGTATCTGTTCGATGGCTGCGGCGGAAAAAAGATCTCGTACGCCGCGAGTCTCGGTCCCCTGCCGATCGACCGGAGCCGGTTCGACGCGGAACGGTATGCGGGTCTGCTCAGAGCGTTTGCGTCCGTCTCGGTCCGGGAAACGCAGAGCCGCGAGGCGCTCGGCGCGTTCTTAGACGAGGAACGCATCGCGCTCATGCCCGATCCGGTGTTTCTGCTTTCCGCGGAAGAATGGCGGAAGCTCGAAAGCGAGCCTTATCCGGACCGCTATATCCTGTTTTACTGCCTGGAGCCTTCGAAGGCGCAGATCCGGCTTGCAAAGCGGGCGGCAAAACAGCTCGGTCTTCCGGTCGTGATCACAGGATATCGGAACAAAAACGATTGGATGAATCCGTTTGTGAAGCTTTATGACGCCGGTCCGTGCGATTTCCTGTCGCTTATCGACCGGGCGGCGCTGGTGCTGACCTCGTCGTTTCACGGGACGGCGTTTTCGCTGATTTTCGGCAAGCCGTTCCTTGCGATCGACGGAATGGCGGACGCGCGCATTCGGGACCTTCTGACCCGGTTCGGCGCGGAACGGAACGGCATTGCGGCGGATGCGCGGGAGATTTCCGTGCCGCCCGTGATGAAAGACGCGGAGACGGTGATCTGCGGGGAACGGGCAAAGGCGCGGGCGTATCTCAAGGAAGCGTTCGGTCTTCGGGAGCCGGATCGAAAGCAGAAGGAGGCGTCGATATGATCAGCGTGATCGTCCCGGTCTATCGGGTGGAGGCGTATCTTGACCGGTGCGTCGAGAGCATCCGGTCGCAAACGGTCACCGATTTCGAGATCATTCTCGTCGACGACGGTTCGCCCGACCGATGCGGACAGATCTGCGATCGCTATGCGGCGATCGACGACAGGATCAGGGTCGTTCATCAGGAGAACCGCGGGCTGTCCGGCGCGAGAAACGCAGGGCTGGAAACCGCGCGCGGCGAATACCTTTGCTTTGTCGACGGGGACGATGAGATCGACCCCGGGATGCTGAAAAGCATGGAGCATGCGATCTGTTCGGACGCATACGATCTTGCGATCTGCGGGTACCGGCGGTTTGCAGGAGACGAAGCGATTCCAAAAACGGAAACGGAGAGCAGGGGCGAGCCCCTGACCGAAAAAGCGCTGTGGGAGGAAGTATTCGGCAGGCTCAGCAACGCCGCGTGGGGCAAGCTCTACCGGCGGGAACGGATCGGAGAACTGCGCTTTCCGGAAGGGATGATCCACGGCGAGGATCTGATCTTCAATCTTCAATATCTGACGCGCTGCAAAAAAGGCGTGATCCTGAACGCGCCGTATTATCATTACCGGATCCGCGAAGATTCCATCACAGGATCGGCCTTCCGCGAGAGCCGGTTTGACGAAATCGCAGCAAAGGACGCCGCGCTGAAGCTGATCGAAGCGCATCGTCCGGAGCTTCTTGAGACAGCAAAGGTTTACTGCTTCCGGGCACGGATGAACGTGCTGCGCGCACTGTATGCCGGCGGCGAGGAAAAGAACTATGCCGAGAAGACGCGGGAATGCACGGCCTACGTACGGGAGCGTTATGCCGGGGTCTCCGGATGGCTCAGGCGAAAGGAGCGGATCGAGTTCCGGCTGTTCCGCGTTGCAAAGCCGCTGTATCGGCTTTTGGCCCGGCGGTACGCGATCGGAAAGGAGGCGGGGCGATGAAGGAGCGCGGCAAGCTGAGCATCATTGTACCCGTCTGTAATCTGGAACAGTATCTGCCCGCCTGCATTGAGTCCGTTTTACGGCAGACCTATGCGGATTTTGAGCTGATTCTTGTGGACGACGGATCGACCGACGGCAGCCTGGACGTCTGTCAGAAATATGCGCGGCAGGACAGCCGCATTCGAGTATTGCACAAGGAAAACGGCGGCGTGTCCTCGGCGAGAAACCTCGGACTCGAGCATGCGACCGGCGCGTATATCTCCTTTGTCGACGGCGACGATTGGATCGAGCCGGACCTATATGAACGTTTGACGGACGATCTCGGCCGGTCCGGCGCCGGGATCGCCGCGTGCCAGCTGGACCGGATTGCGCCGGACGGGACCCGCACCGTGATCGAACGGCCGGAAGCCGCGGCTTACAGCACGGAGGACGTCGTTTCCCGCTTCTTTGAAAACGGGTTTGTCAAGGATTGTATGTACGGTCCGTACAACAAGATCTTCCGGCGGGAATGCATCGGCGATATCCGCTTCAAGCCCTATGCTTACGGGGAAGACGTCCTGTTTGTGTTCGAAACGCTTTCCGAAGCGGAAACCGTCTTTATCGACGATTTCGTCGGTTATCATTACCGGCAGCACGGCGGCTCCGCGATGAAGAGCGGATTTTCTCTGAAACGGCTGGATTACGTGAAGGCAGCGCGCGAGGTCGAGCAATGCTGTGCGCGGCAGTTTCCGCGGCATGCGGCGCTTGTGCACAGATGGGTGTACGGTCACGCGCTGGTCACGGTGCGGCAGCTTCTTCGGAACGGAATGCGCAAGTCGCAGAAGGGGTACATCGCCGAGGAGAAACGGTACTTCAAAGCGAACAAGAAGTATCTTCGGGGTCTGCCGTTCCGGTACAGGGTCATGTACGGTCAGGTCATGTACGGCTCGTTTTTGATCCGAGGATATTTTTCGGCAAAGGAGAACGCATAACAGGTATGCAGACGGAAAAGGCAATACCGGCGAAAAAACAGAAAATGCTCGTTGCGGTGGATTCGCTCGTGATGGGCGGCATCGCAAAGAGCCTTGCCGCGTTCGCTGCGTATTGCAGGGAAACGTGCGATATCGACGTACTGATCTGGCGCAGCTCCCTTCCGGAGGAGGTCAGGCTTCCGGACGGCGTCAACCGGATCTGTCTGCCGGGCACGGAAAGCGTTCGAACCGCATATAAAAGCCGAGGTGTACTGAGCCGCGGGTTTGCTGTATCGCTTTGCGGCGCGCTCCGAAAGAAGCGGTGGCTTGCGGTTCCGCGGATCCCCAAAGCGTACGATATCGCGATTGCGTATTCGCATGTCAGCAATCTGAAGTATTACGTGATCGACCGGGTGCGGGCAAAGCGGAAATACGCGTTTTACCATCATGGGGCGTATACCTTCCCGGAATCGGTGAAACGGCTCGACGCGGAGTACTATCCCCGATACGACCGCGTCTTTGCGGTATCGGAAGCGGCGCGCACGGTTCTGCGGGAAGCGTTCCCCGCGCTTGAAAACGTCTCCGTTCTGCCGAACCTGATCGATATCGAAGGGATCCGGCAGAGTGCGAAGGCGCCGTGTCCGGAGTACCCGGACGGCTGCGGAATCAGGCTTTTGACCGTCGGACGGCTCAGCCCGGAAAAGGACCCGCTGCGGATCGTCGAGACCGCAAAGCTTCTGGACGCGCAGGGTGTACCGTTTCGCTGGATCGTAGTCGGGGACGGCGAGTTGGCCGGCGCGATGAAAGAGACGATCCTTGAAAACGGGCTCCGGGAAAAGGTGATCCCGGTCGGGAATCAGGAGAATCCGTACCGATTCATGGGGAATTGCGACTGTTACGTCCAGTTCAGCCGATACGAAGCGGATCCGCTGACGGTGAAGGAAGCAGCCGTACTCGGAAAGCCGATGGTGCTGATCGGCATCCCGCCGTTCAGAGATTGCAGCAGGGATATTCGCAACGTGACGCTGTTCAACGACGAGGAAGAAGCGGCCAGTTTGATTCGGAAGATCCGGGGCATGACGATCGAAGAAACCGATCCGCAGGTGATCAACCGGAAAGCGCGCCGGGGGATCGATGCACTTTTGCATGCAAAACCCGCAGGGGCCGGGAGCAAGCAGAAAGCCGGAACACCGGCGAACGACCGGGAGGAGGATCTGCGATGAAAAAACACAGAAGCATTAAAAGCCATATTGCAGGGAGACTGTATACGATCGCAAACCGGCTGCCGCGTTCGATGGCCAGACACGGACGCCGTTATCAAAAACTTCGGGAACGTATTGCAAGAGGATTCATTGCATACTGCGGACACAACGTGAATCTGGAGCCGCATATTTATTTCGATCTTGCCCTGAAGATCGATGATTATTCCGGGATTGGAGAGCATTCCGAACTGTACGGCGACGTTACGATCGGGAAATACGTTATGATGGGGACGGGCGTCAAGATCTATACCCGCAACCATGCGTTTTCCGACCTTGCGATCCCGATGTGTCAACAGGGATTTCAGGAGACCAAACCGGTCGTGATCGAAGATGACGTATGGATCGGCGCGAACGTGATCATCCTTCCGGGCGTGCACGTCAATAAAGGCGCAATCATCGGCGCGGGATCGATCGTCACAAAGGACGTTCCCGGATATGCGATCGTTGCGGGGAATCCGGCAAAGACGATCCGTTACAGGGATCGGCGGGAGACGAGCGAGTGAACGGCTTTTATCGGGGAATGCAGCGGCGGCTGCGGAAAGCGCATGAGGGGAACAAGACAGAATGACTGCGGAGCGGCACATATGAAAAACACCGGATTTCAGACAACGATCACATCCGAGCATAAGCTCATGGATCTGCATATCAAAGAGACGTTCCGGTACCGGGATCTCATCTTTCTGTTCGTGAAGCGGGATTTCACCGCGATGTACAAGCAGACGGTGCTCGGTCCGCTTTGGGCGATTATTCAGCCGCTTTTGACGACGCTCGTCTTCACGGTGATCTTCGGGAAGCTTGCAAAGCTGACTACGGCGGATGCGCCGGGGGAGATCCTGCTGCCGGGATTTCTGTTCTATATGGCGGGCAACATCTGCTGGAGTCTGTTTTCAACGACCGTGGAGGCGACGAGCAATACGTTTCTGAAAAACCGGACCACGATGGGAAAGGTATACTACCCGCGTCTGGTCGCGCCGATCTCGACGGCGCTGTCGAACCTGATCTCCTTTGTGATCCAATTCGTGCTGCTGATCGGGTTTCTGCTGTTCTTCGTTTTCACCGGCAAGGCGGAGATCCGCGTCACGCCCGCGCTCGCGCTGCTGCCGCTTCTGATCGCGCAGCTTCTGATCCTTGCCGTCGGCTGCGGAATCATCATATCGTCGGTCACGACGAAATACCGCGATCTCGCGATGCTTGTGGGCTTCGGGCTGCATCTGTGGCAGTATGCTTCGCCGATCGCATACGGTCTCGAGCTGATCCCGGAATCATGGCGGATGGCGTATCTTTTGAATCCTGTGACGCCGATCGTCACGACGTTCCGCTATGCGCTGTTCGGCTCCGGTTATTTCAATCTCTGGTTTTACCTGATCAGCTGGGGAATGACGCTGCTGATTTTCTTTATCGGGCTGATCCTGTTCAGCAGGATCGAGCGGACGTTCATGGATACGATCTGATCTTTTGTACGGACTATGATGCAGCGAGGTGATAACGACATGCCGGACGTCGATCTGGTTGTGATGTGGGTCGATGGGAGCGATCCTCTTTGGCTTACGGAAAAAAACAAATACGGCGCAGCCTCGCCTTCGGAAAGCGAGGCCGGTTACCGGTTCCGCGATCACGGAATGATGCAATACTGGTTTCGTTCCGTCGAACGGTATCTGCCGTGGTTCCGGAAAATCCATTTCGTGACGTGGGGGCATCTGCCGCCGTTTCTCGACACGTCGAATCCGAAGCTGCACGTCGTCCGCCATCAGGATTTCATGCCGGAGGGGACGCTGCCCTGCTTCAATTCGACCGCGCTTGAGATCAATCTGTTCCGGATCGAAGGCCTTGCGGAGCACTTCGTGTATTTCAACGACGACATATTTGTGCTGCGGTCCATGCGGAAGAGCGATTTCTTTACGGAGGATGGATTGCCCTGCCAGCAGTTTACGGAGACCCCGCCGGTTTTCAACGGCAATATGGGAACGTGGCAGATGCACGTTGTGAACGATCTGAGCATCATCAATCAGCATTTCCGGAAAAAGAACTGCCAGCGCGGACACTTTCGGCAGTATTTCAGCCTGAAGTATCCGTGGTACGACAACGTGCGTTCCCTGGCGATGCGGTTTCTGTATCCGAACTGCTTTACCGGATTCAAAACGGCGCACATACCTCAACCGTTCTGCAAGAAGACGTTCGAGACCGTCTGGAACGCGGAGCCGGCGTATCTTGAGGAGACGTCCCGCCACAAGTTCCGGGATTACAGGGATGTCAATCAGTATCTGGCGGTGTGGTGGCAGCTTGCGGAGGGCAATTTCGCGCCGAGAAAAACGGACGCGAAGACCATGATCGTCAACCGGGATACGATCGACAACGTTCATCGATGCATCACGGAACGGGCCGTGGAGACGGTCTGCATCAACGACGGCGC
>JAFOTD010000001.1 GCA_017388175.1 Clostridia bacterium
ATGCGGCCGCGCTACAGAGATATCTGGGTCAGCATGGGCGCGATCACGCTGATGCTGATCCCTGCATTTTTTCTGAACGAGGCGTTCCCGGGGTCCGATTACCTGTTCCTGCGGCTGGACATGCCCGTATTCCCGAAGAACCAGTATCTGCGCGCCGGAATCTACGCGGTCCTGCTGATCCTGGTCTTTCATGCGATGTGGTTTGCGTATGCGGCGCTGAGGAAACGATCCGCAAAAACAACCAAAGAAAATGAGCAGCCGCTTTGACAGCCTTAGATCAAATGTCAGGCGAAGCGCTGCGGAGAAAAAAGAAAAGGGCGGAGAAGCAGGCATGACTCGTATGTACACTCACAGGTAAAAGCCGGTTTTTCGAACAGGTCTTCTGCTGTCCACAGTTGAAACGAGCATCGGATCTTTCCCCCCTAAAATCCGGAGTATGGCGACAAAACGGGCGTGACCGGTCACGCCCGTTTCATGTCCTTTTTAGCCGGTAATGCCTACCTCAAAGCAACTTCCTTGCGAAGTGCGGCCTGACGGCATCCCTCTTTTTTATGCGCTTGCCCTGCGGCGATGCGCGTGCTATAATGGGCGTATGAAACAGATATTCGTCAAAAAACGCATCCTTTCGCTCCTGTTTGCAGGGCTTTTGCTCGCCTGCGGCACGCCCGCGTCCGAACCGGAAAAGCCCGACGCGTCCTACGAGGAGCCTGCCGTCGTATCAGAGGCGTCGACCGCGCCCTCCGCTCTCATCGAGGAGACGGAAATCGAAGTGGTTGCGGACGCAACCGAAGAAGCGACGCTTGCGCCCGTGCCTACGCCCGCTCCCACGCCGGAGCCGACGCCGACGCCGGAACCCACCGAAGCGCCCACGCCCGAACCGGAGCCGATTCGTTTTATCGAATCGGAGGACATGCCGATGCCGCGCCCGGATGCGCCGATCATGAAGGGCCGCCCGTTTATGATCGACGGCACTGTCCTCACGATTTGGCCGCTGCTTTCCGTGCGTGCGACCGTCACGAGCCGGAACGGAAAGGTCGTTTCGGACGTGGAACAGACCTTTGAAGAGAGCGACAACGTAACCGAATACAGGCTGCTGGATCTTACGTTCTCGCGCGAGATCGAGTGCCTTTCCGAAAAGATCCGGTTTGACAAGCTCTCTAAAGGAGGATACACGCTCGAGCTTGCCGCAAGCGACGCGCAGGGGCATACCGCGATCCTTTGCAGCGCAATGTTCACGATTACGTCCGATCGGCAGGTGCAGCTTCTGCCCAACAATCTGCGCGGCAATTACACGACCGCGCTCGCATTTTTCGGCTCGCCGGAGCGGTTCATGTTCCAATACCGCTTCCGTTCCGCCGACTCCAATCAGATCAACGTCGATTCCGCGTGGCTCAGGCAGTACGACGCCGAGGCGGTCGTGATCAACGGCAAGAAATGGCACTGCCATATCGACGCCGTGCCGTACTTTGAGCAGGCTGGACGCTACATGGAAAGCACCTATATCCGCATCCACGGCGGCAAGCTCGACACCGGCGCCGTACAGCTTTCGAAGCTTGCGGAGATGAACGGAACGACCGTGCGCCGATTCGTCAACTCCGGCGCGTTCGTCAGTCATCACTCGTTCGGGACCGCGGTCGATATCAACGCGCATACGCCGAGCCACCGCGACAAGCTTTCAAACCGCGAGGTCATCTATAAGGAAGTCACCGAAAATCTGACGTACAACGGCATCGTCGAGTATAAGGGGCAGCTTGTTTACGATTTCACCTATACCGGAAAAGCGCAGAGCGGCCGCGAACGCGTGCCGGAGCCGCTGATGAACTATCTCCTTTATGAGCTTGCCTTCTATCGGGCGGGATTCTCCTGGGGGCTTTATTATCCGCATACATGCGACGCGATGCACTTCTCGCTGTCCGAGCTCTCCCCCACGTATTTTGAAGAAGGGCCGTATGCGATGCGCAAGGTCTTCACCTATATCGAAGACGAAGCGCCGCAGCCGTAACCGATCATTTCCGCGATGAACGAGCCCTCCCCGACGCGGTTCATGCGGATATTCTTTTGCGGAGGAAGATATGCAGATCGTAAAGTTTGATTCAGGAAAGGATCTTGACCGCCTCGAAGCGTATCTTCGCGACCGCTTTTTTGAAACCGGAACGAGCGTCTCATGGCTGCCGGAGCGGCTGCACGATCTGATCTACCGGGTCGGAATGCAGGAAGCCGACGAGGGCCGGACACGTTCCGCCGATTTCATCTATCTGTGGGTGGAGCATAACGAGATCGAAGCGTGCGTCCTTCCGGACGGCGAGAACGTCTACGCGAGCGTCAGACGCGGATGGGAGCAGCTCTTCCCCGCCATGGTCGAATTCAGCGAACGGAACTGCCTCCCGCTGTTCCGGGAGGCGGAAGACGGATCGGTCAAATTCTGGTTTGCGATCGATTCCGGACAGACCTATATGCAGGACGCGCTGCTTGCGCGCGGCTACGAAAGGTATCCCGAGCGCGAGTACCTCAACTGTGTCGACCCGGCGGAAGCGGACGTTCCCGCGACGCTGCCGAACGGCTTCCGTCTTCTGTACGGAGAGGAGTATCCGAACGAGGAAAACAAATGGAGCGCCCTCCGGCTGAGCTTTCACCCCGATTGGGAAGCGCCGGACTATACGGCGTCCATGCGCCCGTATCTGGGCAGAAAACGCTCATCCATGTATCGGGACAGCTTTGAGTGCGTCGTCGCGGATACGGAATCCGGAGAGAAAAACAACGTCTGCGCATACTGCTTTGTCTGGGTGGACGCGCGGTCGCGGACGGCGATGATCGAGCCGGTCGGCACAAGGGAAAAGTATCTGCACAGAGGATTCGGCACGGCCATGATGCGCGGCGCTTTGAGCCGGTGCGCAAGCCTCGGCGTCCGGAAGTGCTATGCGGACAGCTTCGGATGGAGAAAGGATTTCTATGCCGCTGCCGGATTCCGCGCGGAAACGAGCATCGGATTCTGGTATAAAACGCTCCGGCCCCGTCCTGTCGGTCCCGGGGCGGAAGCGCCCGAACGGACCGATGACGAAGCCGGAGAATCCTGAATGAAATAAAACGGTTTACGCCTTTGCCGCACGATTATCGGCAGAGGCTTTTTTCGACGGCTTGCGCAAGGCGCTCCATGCCGTCACGATCCGCCTCGGTGAAACGCGCAAGCGACGGGCTGTCGAGATCGAGCACGCCGAAAACCCTGCCGTCCTTATAAAGCGGCACAACAAGCTCCGAGCGCGACGCACAATCGCACGCGATGTGCCCTGCAAATTGATGCACGTCCATAACGAGCTGCGAGCGGTTTTCGCGCACGGCCGCGCCGCAGACGCCCTTTGCTATCGGAATCTCGATGCATGCCGGCTTGCCCTGAAACGGTCCCAATACGAGCGTTTCGCCCTCCAAAAGATAGAAGCCCGCCCAGTTCAGATCCTCGAGCGTATCGAAGATCAGCGCGGACAGATTCGCCATGTTTGCGATTCTGTGCGGCACGCCGTTCGTCAGCGCGTCCGCCTGCGCAATCAGCGTCTCATAATCGGTCATCGTTGTGCTCCTTTCCTGCTCACGGGGCCGGATGTTGGAAGCCGTCATGGACGGTCGGCACGTCCGGCGAGGGAACCTGTTCGCTGTAGCCGAATTCCAGCGCGTCGATCCACGGCCGCTGTGTGTCCGGCGTTCCGCGCGCGTAGTGCTTGTTCAAAAGCTCGCCCATAAACGCGATCGCCACCGAAGATCCGCCGTCCATATTGAACGCGACGGTGCAGTCGTATTCAAGGAAGAGCTTCGCAAAGAACTCCAGCGAAATGCTCATCGAATATCCGTTCTGCCGTCCGTCCGTGGCGATGGCAATCCAATGCCCCGGCTCGACCATGCCGATGCCCGCGCGCGGGTTCACGTGTGAAACACGGGTTTGGTCGATCATGCCGTAAACTTCGCCGTTTTCGACCAGAATCGGCCCGAAGCTGTACGTATCGCGCACGCCGTGGTCCATCAGCACGCGCGGCGAAATCTCAAGCGCGCGCTCCACGCGCATCGACATGCCGTCATCTTCGATGATCAGCGCATCGGCATGACAATGGTTCGCGTAATAAACGCCTCTGCGGATCAGACAGCCCTTATACTCTTTTTCATTGCTGAGACAGTCGCCCGTGATGGCGAGTACGGCGCGATCCTCTCGCGCAAAACGCCACGGCGTAAGGTATGCCGTGTGCACGCCGGAGCGATAGCTCGAATAGTCGCGCATGCGGATATCGGCGACGTAATAGACGAGCGGACCGGCGTCCTCAAACGTCGTGTGCACTTCTTTTACGTCGATTGCAAGCACGGCGTTTTTATACCACCAATGTCCGTTTTCAAAATCGAGCTCGTATGCTTCGCCGTCCCCGTCGAGGAAATACGCATCGTTCGGATCGGGTGTCGGAGACGCCGTCGACGCTTCCGTCGGCTCCGGCGTCGGCGCTTCCGTCGGCTCCGGCGTCGGCGTTTTTGCGGGCTCCGGGATCGGCGCATTCGTCGGCGCGAGCGCCACGGTCGCTTTTGCGGCGTCCTTCGGATCGGACGCAGGCTTTGAAGCGCAGGACGGGAGCGCGAAGGTCAGCACGACGCCGAGCAGCACCGGCAGAACCGCAAAGAGTGCGCGCCTTTTCCCGTTCAGCTTACGCAGGGCAAACCACATCGTCGCGCCGGCTGCCGCGCCGATCACGGCAAACAGCCAGTTCGGCGACGCCGCGCCGTGATTGCCCGCCGCGTCTTTTGCGGGTTCGGACGGCGCAGGGCTTTCGGCCGCCTGCGTATTTGCCGTCGCGGCGGCCGCGCGTTCCGTGGGCTTTGGGGTCGGCAAAGGCGTCGGCTCCGGCGTCGGCGTCGGCGTCGGCACGCGATAATGCGGGAAATCGGATACGGACAAATGCTCTAAAAGATCGTCCCTGCTGCTGTCCGCGCCGACGCTTTCCGACACGAGCGAAAAACGCAGCGTTTCGGGAAGCGCTTTTCTGAAAACGCGCTTTTCGATATAAATCCGGTACAGCGATCGCGCAAGCTCGTTTGCCGTTATGCCGTCGTACGCATAGAGCGGAACGTCCAGCGAAACCGTCGTTTCGCCATCGGACGAGAGCGTATAGACCTTGGGTATTGTAAACGCTTCGGTTTCCGGATCGCGCGCCGGGTTTGCGGCGTAGTTTGCGGCGGTCAGCACCGTCCGCGCAATCACGCCGTCGGCATAGCGTTCCTGTTCGTCCGACGTATCGAGTGTAATCAGAATCTTCGGCTGCAGCGTCCGGATGGCTGCCGCGACGCTTCGGATGATCGCATCTTCTCCGCCGAGCGCGTTCAGCGTACCGGTTTCGGCGCGATTCGGATACGGTTTTCCTCTGCCGAATACCGGCGCGCGCAAAACGCCTTCTTTTCGCAGGATATCCATGCATTGATGCGTCACGTACCCATCCGCCTGCGTCAGATACACGACCTGCGTGGAAAGCCCATGCTCGCCGGACAGCATTGCGAGAAGCCCGCCGAGCAGCGCAAGTTCGTCGCCGGGCTCGTTTAATACGACCAGCACGTCCGCCCGCTCGTCCGTATCCGGAAACGGCAGCGGGAACGCGTCCGTGCATGCCAGCCACTCGCTGATGCGCACGTCGCCGTTTTCCACCGTGAGCGAGACGGCGGACAGCGTTTCATATGCCGCGGGAATGAAAACGAGATGTTCGGCGCTCCGGAACCGCTCCTGTCCGAGAATCGTTCCTTCCGCGTCCAGATACGTCAGCAGGAACGTGCCCGGGAACGTATAGAAATCAAAGTACAGACCGGAAGGCGTGCCGGAAAGCTGCATCGTGAGCGTCTCTCCGGTGCGCAGCGTCACGGTCGTGTCCGGATCTCCGTCCGAAAGATGCGAGGTGTACGACTGCACCTCTTCCGGCGCGATGAAGGTACACGGAACCGTTCCGTCCGGTCCGGACGACGTTTCTCCGAGCGATACGGCGGGCAGCAATAGGATAACGGAAAGGAGCAGCAGCAGGCTGCGCTTGTATATTTTCATAAAACGGTTCGGCCGGAAACGGCATCCTTCGCATTTTTCTTAATCTTACCATATCCCTTACGTGAAGTCAAACGGAAAACCGGCTGTTTACGGGGATCGTTTCGATCATTCCGAACCGAAAAAAAGAACGGAATCCCGGGAAAACCGGTCCGCACTTGCAAAAAATGCGGGTTATGATATAATCGCTCATAGAGTCATTTTCCCGATATCCGAAAAAGGAGTTTTTCGTTATGAAGCGCTTTCTCACCGTTCTGCTTGCGCTGCTTCTTGCCGGCAGCGTGTTCGCCTGCGGTTCCGGAGACCGGACGAACCGGTCTTCCGAAGGCGGATCCGCGCAGGCAGAAACGCCCTCTGCGTTTTCCCCCGCTCCGACGGAGATGCCGCTCCCTTCGGAAGCGCCCGCAATCCCGTTTACCCCGGGCACGTACGGCGCCGTTTCATACACCGTCGGGGACGTCACGCTTGCAGGCGACTCGCTTGTTTCGAGCGGGCTCAGCGACGCGTATCTGGTCCTCAACGGCGATCACACCGGTCTGTTTCACGCGTCCGGCCTGACCTACGCAATCGGCTGGTCGGATGACGGCGTCGTGACGGTTTCCGATATTCCGTACTATACGATGCAGTACGTCGACGCCGAAACGCTCGGCTTCCGCATAGGGGACGCCGTTTATACAATGAAGCTCGGCGCGGCGGTACATTCGCCCGAAGCAGCTTCCGGTTCCGTTGAAACGCCCGCGCCTGCCGAAACAGGCGAAGCGGAGGCGCAGCTCTTCCCCGGCGCGCCGCACGGAGACGGCGACGGCGTGCTTGACCGCGAGACGCTTGCGGGATTGTACCGCTGGCTGACCGAAATGGATCCGGACTTTCGCCAGTCTCTGACGTTCGACGAAATCAGCGCCGCAGCGGGAAAAGCCGGACACGACAATCAGAACAACAACGGAAAAGCGCATTCTGCGGTCTGGTCGGACGGCGATCAGGCGATCCTGACCGTCACGTTTCGCGAGCAGAACGGCCTTTGGTCGCTCGGGTCGATCGTAATCGTCGGCATGACGAGCGACGAATACGACGCCGCAGACGTTTCCGGATTCCCGAAGGTCGGCAGCGGCGCGCCGGCAGGCTCGAACCCGACCAAGCAAATCACGCTGACCGAAAACATCGGCGATTCGGACGCAAAGCTCGGCATCAGCATCGACCTTCCGACGGCGCACTGGTTTTTACAGGACCGTTCCGACAGCGTACGCATCTATTGCGCGCCGAACGAGCTGAACGCGCCTTCCAGCCTGTCCTACATGATCATCGAGGGGGTGGCGTCGGCCGAAGCGATCAACCGGAACGAAAGCGGTTTCGAAAATCTCCGCGAAATCGACTCGCGGGCAATCGACAGCATTATCATGAAGGGCAGATCCTATCGCTGCGGCGGCATGGACTGGACGGAATACTACGGCGAGCTCAAAGAAGGCGTCTGGATCAGCATTCGGATGACGGGCGTGGACTTCTCCGAGGGAACCGAAACCGAGGCGATCGTCTCGAGTCTCTCGTTTCAGGTCAGATAAAGACAAAAAGGGGCTTTAAACAGCCCCTCAGATTGTCGGTTCAAAGGGGGCGAACCCTTTGCGGCAATCAGGTATATCAATAGTACCGGTCGGAAGAAAAGGCAAAAGCGCCTTTTCTTTTTATTCTTCCGCCGCAACCTGTCCGCGTTTTCGGCACCGCTCCGTTACAGAGGTGCCGCCGCGCGGAGGATCCCTTGTATAAAGGGGGCTGTCAGCGTTCGCCGACCGGGGGATTGTTCGCGCGTCGCCGTCTCTCCATTTTTGGCAGCCTCTCGGCACACCCTGCTTTTGATCGCCGCATGCCCGCCCGTTTCGAAGCGGTTCTTCCGCGGGCGATCTTTTCAGTCAAAATTTCCCATCAGAAACGCAAGCACGTGGGTCTCGAACGCAACGAAAAAGACGTCCTCGGTAAAATAATACGCGCCGGCGCCGCCGTTGCAGCTTGAAAGTTTGTCGATCAGCGCTTTCTCGTCCGAGGCGCGGTAAACCCGAAGCGGCTCGCCGAGGCGATTCGTGATGCAGTCGATCACGTTCTTTGCAAGCCCGAACGACGTGCTGCCGAGCCACTGCACAAGGTTCTGATAAAGGGTCTCTTCGACGGAGACCGGCGTGAAATCCCGGACGTGATAATGCCGGCGGAACGCGTCCTCCCATCCCTCCTTCGTATAGGCGGAAACGCCCGCGCTCGAATACCCGATCCATTTTGAAAGCGAGCAGGCAAGATCCAGTATGCCGTTCAGATAGGTCGAAAGCTTTGTGTCAAGCATGGTTTCCCCTCCTTTTTTTCAGTATAGCATGCTTCTTTGAAAAAACAAAATAAGATTTGCATTTTATATAGGAATCCGTTATAATAGATAAGGAATAGTTTCGGAAGGAGGCTTGTTTCGTGGAAAAGAAGGAACATGGCGGATTTTTTCTGTGTCTTCTGTGGCACGCGCTGCTGTATTTCCCGGGGTCGTTCCCTGCGTGGATTCTGCTCGTGCTGCATTTTACGTCCGGACTTCGGATCGTCTGGTTCTGGGCAGTGCTCGGCGTATGGCTTCTCGCCGTTCTGCTTCGCACGCTGCTCGTAATGTTTGCGAGATACGGAAGCGCGCACCGCATCCCCGTTCCGGAGAACAAGAATCCGTATTCCAATAAGGTTCGCGACCCGTATGCGGCGATGCGAAAAGAGAAAGCGTCTTATCAAACGGACGCCGAAAAGACGGTCTGCTGAAACAGGCAGAAAAACGAACGAAGGCGAACAAGGGCATTCAACCTTTTTTCGATAGAACTGACAAACTGAAAGGAGAAACACTATGGGACTTATCAAAGCCGGTATCGGGGCGTTGGGCGGCGTTCTTGCCGATCAATGGAAAGAGTTTTTCTATTGCGAAGCGCTCAGTAAAGACATCCTGATGACCAAGGGTCAGAAGAGAGTAGGCAGCCGCTCCTCCAACACGAAGGGCAGCGACAACATCATTTCGAACGGCTCCGTCATCGCAGTCGCCGACGGTCAGTGCATGATCATCGTAGAGCAGGGCAAGGTCGTTGAGGTCTGCGCCGAGCCGGGTGAATTCGTTTACGATACTTCGACCGAGCCGAGCATCTTTGCCGGCAGCCTCGGCAAGAGCATTCTGAATTCCTTCAAGACGCTCGGCCGCCGTTTCACGTTTGGCGGTGACACCGGCAAGGATCAGCGGGTGTATTACTTCAATACCAAGGAAATCATGGACAACAAGTTCGGCACGTCGAACCCGATCATGTTCCGCGTCGTCGATCATAACATCAACCTTGACATCGATGTAAGTCTTCGCTGCAACGGCGTTTACTCCTACAAGATGGTCGACCCGATCCTGTTCTATACGGAAGTCTGCGGCAACGTTCGCGACAGCTTCCCGCGCAGCGAGATCGACACGCAGCTCAAGACCGAATTCATCAACGCGCTGCAGCCCGCCATGGCGAAGATCTCGGACCTTGAAGTTCGTCCGAATCAGGTTCCCGCGCATACCACCGAGCTGTGCGACGCGATGAACGTCGAGCTTAGTAAGCTCTGGGGCGAGAAGAGAGGCCTTGAAGTCGTCTCCATCGCAATGAACCCGATCACGCTGACCGAAGAAGACGCCGAGATGATCAAGGCGGCGCAGCGCGCGGCGATCAACCGCGATCCGACGATGGCGGCGGCAACCATGACGCAGGCGAGCGCGGAAGCGATGAAGACCGCGGCCGGCAATTCGAACGGCGCAATGACGGGCTTCATGGGCATGGGCATGGTCAACGGCGTCGGCGGCATGGGCGGCAACACCGCAGCCCTGTTCCAGCTCGGACAACAGCAGCAGGAGCAGAAAGCGGCAGCGGCGGCAAACGCTAACACGTGGAAATGCCCGGTTTGCGGCGCAACCGCGAGCGGCAACTTCTGCCCCGAGTGCGGCGCAAAGAAGCCCGCGCCCGCCGGAAGCTGGACCTGCTCGTGCGGCGCGGTAAACACCGGCAAGTTCTGCACGCAGTGCGGCAGCAAGAAGCCTGAAGCGAAGGAAGCCGCCTGTCCGAAGTGCGGCTATAAGCCCGCGGATCCCAGTAACCCGCCGAAGTTCTGCCCCGAATGCGGTGCGCGCTTTGAGGACTGAGATCATAGAGTAACCCTGACGCAGAGGGTGCGGATCAGCGCCGCACCCTTTTCCTTATCCTGAAAAGGAGGTATCCATGGCACAGCAATTATTGGAATACAGATGCCCCGCCTGCGGCGCGTCGCTTCGGTTCGACAGCGCTTCGCAGCAGGTCGTCTGCCCGTACTGCGACTCGTCGTTTGATCCGCAAACGCTGATCGACTATGATAACTTTTTAAAGCAGGACGCCAAAAACGAAAAGAGCGACGACTGGTCGAAGAATCCCGAGCAGTGGACGAAGGACGAGGTTTCGGGCCTGAACGTCTACGTCTGCGCTGCCTGCGGCGGCGAAGTGCTGGGCGACGATACGCTTGCTTCCGCGCGCTGCCCGTTCTGCGACAACACGGTCATCATGAAACGGCAGTTCACCGGCGACTGGAAGCCGGACCTCGTTCTGCCGTTCAAGCTCGATAAAAAGGCCGCGCAGGACGCTTTCCGCAAGCATCTGCACGGCAAAAAGCTGCTCCCGAAGGCGTTCCATGAGGAGTCGTGCATTGAGGAGATCAAGGGCATGTACGTGCCTTTCTGGCTGTTCTCGACCGACGTTTCCGCAAGCATGCGCTATAAGGGAACCAAATCCCGCGCATGGACGGACGGTCAGTACGATTACGTCGAGACCTCGCAGTACGCGCTGCTGCGCACGGCAGATGCGCATTTTGAACGCATCCCGGTGGACGGTTCGCAAAAAATGGACGACGCGCTGATGGATTCGCTGGAACCGTTCGACTTTTCGGAGGCGGTCGACTTCCAGACGGCGTACCTGTCCGGCTTCTTCTCCGACCGCTACGACGTCGAATCGGATATCAGCGTCGCGCGCGCAAAGACGCGGTTCAACTCCACGCTGAACCGCATGGTCTCCGCGACGACAGCCGGCTTCGGCGCGGTCGCGCAGGAGAGCGGCAACATTGCGGAGCGCAACAACAAGCGCGAATACGCGCTGCTGCCCGTGTGGCTTCTGCATGTCAAATGGAAAGGTCAGCTCTATACCTTTGCGATGAACGGTCAGACCGGCAAGTTCGTCGGCAACCTGCCGCTCGACAAGGGCCGCTACTGGAAATACTGGCTGCTGTACGGCGGGCTTACGGCCGCGGTGCTTGCGGGGCTTGTCGTGCTCGGACACTTCTTAGGATGCGGAGGTGGATGCTTATGAAACGAATCTTCTCTGTTTTACTGATTGCGCTTCTGCTGATCTTCCCCGTTTTTTCCGTACAGGCGGATGACAAGCCGACGTACGTGTTCGTCGACGACGGTCTTCTGACCGCGGATGAGCTCGGCGATCTCAATACGCGTGCATTCATGATCTCGCTCGACCGCCATGTCGGCGTCTATTATTTCTATTATAGCGTCGTCGAGGATCTGCCGTCCTATGTCGAGCAGTTCGCGGCGGAGCATGTTTCCGAAGAAAACGCGCTCGTGCTCGGCGTTAACGCAGACTCCTATTATTTCCTGCGGATCGGTTCCGTCGCGGAAGAAGCGCTGCCCGACGATATTTGCGAAGGGATCTATGACGCATACAACGCGGTCAAGGGCGATCCGAAAGGCAAACTGCTTGCGTACCTGAATACAGCGGACGAAATCCTCAAAGCGTACCGCGATGCCCACGGCTTCCCCGACGTCGTTCAGCCCATCAGCGACCCGTACGATCTCTCCGACGTGCCGGAAGAAATTGCGCGAACCGACGGCGGCAAGCCCACGCTGGTCGATCGGGCGCATCTCCTTTCCGACAGTCAGGCGGAAGCGCTTTCGAAACGTCTCGCAGAAATCGGAACGGCATATCGGTGCGACGTGGTCGTCGTAACCGTCAACGGTCTTGAGGGCAAGACCGCAGAAGCTTATGCGGACGATTGGTTCGATTATCACGGCTACGGCTACGGCGCGACGCCGACCGCAAACGGTACGACGGTCGACGGCGACGGCATCCTTCTGCTCGTTTCGATGGAGGATCGCGACTACTGGGTCAGCACCAGCGGCTATGCGATCAAGGCGTTCACGGACTACGGCATTCAGGAATATCTGGAACCGATGTTCCTTACGTATCTTTCGAGCGGCGAATACGAAGATGCGTTCGATCGGTATGCGGACGGCTGCGGCGAGCTTCTTAAGATGGCGCGCGACGGCGATCCCTATGACTGCTTCCACATCGTCACGGATGAAGGGTATCTCTCGGACGGCGAGCGAACCAACCTGCAGGCGGACATGGAACGGATCTTCAGCGAATACGGCACGATCCTGTACTTCATCTACAAGCCCTCGGTGACCGATCCGGAAGCGTACGTTCAGAAGCTCTATAACGAGTACCGGATTCCGCACACCGGCAGCGTGCTCGTGTTTATCGCCAACGGTGACGAATATGACCTGAAGACGTACGGCGAGGTTGCTTCCAAAGTGCAGGAAAAGGATCTTGAAGCGCTCAAGAATACGGCGTCGATGCTGCAGAGCGAACAGGTTTCTCAAGCGGTCGAATCGTTCACGAAGCAGAGCGAAACGATCCTGAGCCGCAGACCGGTCAACTGGTTCACGCTGGCGCTCGGCGTTCTGACCGGCGGGCTTTTCGGCTTCGTTCCGGTCAACAAAATGAAGCGGCAGCTCACCGACGTGTCGAAGCAGACGAACGCGGATAAGTATCTCGAACCGAATTCCTTTGCCCTGACGCAGAACAGCGACGTGCTGCTCGGCTCGCACGTCAGCCGCACGGTCCACGTTGTGCAGCAGTCGTCATCCTCCGGCGGACGCAGCGGCGGAGGCGGCGGATTCCACGGCGGAAGCTCGACGCACACCTCGTCCTCCGGCGGCACGCACGGCGGACACGGCGGCAAGTTCTGAGCCGGAAAACGCCCGAAATTTCTGCAATTCCACGCACGGTAGAGTCCGAAAAACGGATTCTACCGTGTTTTTTTCGTCAGGTAGAGCCCGAAAATGAATCGGTAGATTGCCTTTTCTTTTTTCCGCCGTTTATAATATGATATGAAATATGCCCACGTACAGGAGGAATCCGCATGCACGATTACATTTTGAGCTGCTGCTCTGCCGCCGACGTCACACAGGAAAAGCTGGACGCGATGGACGTCCGCCTGATCTGCAACGATTTTTCGATGGACGGCGTACCCTATAAAGACGATCTCGGCAAAACCATGACCTATAAGGAGTTCTACGACCGCATCCGCGCGGGGGAGAAAGGCGTTACAAGCCAGATCAACCCCTCCGATTATATCGACTATTTTACAAAGCTTTTGGAGACCGGCAGGGACGTGCTGCACGTCACGCTTTCGAGCGGACTTTCCGGCACGTATCAGTCCGCTCTGACCGCGGCCGAAATACTGAAAGAGCGCTTCCCGGACCGCAAGCTTCTGATCGTCGACTCGCTCGGCGCATCGTCCGGCTACGGTCTGCAGATGGAGACGCTCGCGAGAATGCGCGACGAGGGCAAGACGATCGACGAGCTGTATGACTGGTCGATCAAAAACCGTCTTCGCATCCAGCATCTCTTTTGTTCCACGACGCTGACCTACTACGTACGCGGCGGACGCATCTCCCCCGCCGCCGGCAAGATCGGAAACCTTTTAGGCATCTGCCCCGTCATGCGCATGGACCATCCCGGACATCTTGCGATCCACAACCGCGTGCGCACCAAAAAGCGCGCATTGAAAGCGCTTGTCGATCAGATGGCGGAGCTTGCGGACGGCGGTGAGAACTATTCCGGCCGCTGCTTCATCAGCCATTCCGACTGCGAGGAGGACGCGCTCGTCGTGAAGCAGATGATCGAGGAACGCTTCAAAAATATCGACGGCGAGATCGAGGTCTACATGATCGGCATGACGATCGGCTGCCATTCCGGTCCCGGCACCGTCGCGGTTTACTTCTTCGGCGAAGAACGCTGACGCTTCGGTCTTTTGAAACGACTTTCAACCGACGGCCGGCTTTCGCGCGCACGTTTGCAACGCTTGTGTATCCGGCTTTTATCAACAGAGACCGTGTTTGACGGTCTCTTTTTTTCATAAAAGGATTGACACCTCTGCCCTCTTTCGCGGTATAATGAAGCATCAAAACACGGGAGGTCAGTATGGATCCGAATATGGTAAAACGCAACGAATTGCTGGCGCAAAAGGTCATCAAGGGGCTGCAGTCCCGCAACATGACGGGCTATTACGCAAAAGACCGCGAGGAAGCAAAGCGCATCGCGCTTTCGCTGATCCCGGAGGGCAGCTCCGTTACGATGGGAGGCGCCATGAGCGCGCATGAGATCGGGCTCGTCGAAGCGGTCCGAAACGGCAATTACAACTTCATCGACCGCAACGGTTTTTCCGACCCGCGCGCGGCAATGCTCGCGGCGTACGACGCCGACTGGTTCCTTTCGAGCGCAAACGCCATGACCGAGGACGGTGTGCTCGTCAACATCGACGGCAACGCAAACCGCGTTTCCAGCATCGCGAACGGCCCGAAGCACGTGCTGTTCATCGTCGGCATGAACAAGGTCTGCTCTGATATCGACGGCGCGATGAAGCGCGCGCGGAACGTCGCCGCGCCGACCAACGCGCAGCGCTTCGGACTCAATACGCCCTGCGCAAAGACCGGCTCATGCATGAACTGCAAGTCGCCCGACACGATCTGCTGTCAATTTCTGATCACCAGATACAGCCGTCATGCGGATCGAATTCACGTTATTTTAGTGAACGATTCGCTCGGTTTTTAACTATTTTCACGGTTTTTTGCATGATTCAATGCCCTGTAAAGGGCATTTTTTATTGAACGGATTGCTAATTATATTGCTAATTTTTTGTACACAACTATTCTTTTTATTGCACGAAATGTATGTTGGGTGTATAATTACATTGTCAACAGGCAAGCACGAAAGTAAGGAGAGAAACCAATGAAGGAATACGTCCTGGCCAACTTCTACGGACAAAACGAATTATTCAGTACGCCAGAAGAACTGACGCCGGCAATTCGGGAAGAGATTTGCGCCTTAACGATCGAATACCAGGAAATGCTCGATTACAACAAGGAATGTCTCGGCGAATTTGATCAGGAGATTTGGAATAGCAGTAATTTGACATGCGCAGAAGCAGCCGCTTATATCTTCCTACGGCTTCTTTGCCAGCGCACGGGGTTGTATTTTAATTGGGAAAAGATCTCACTACAGTGTTGGCCTGTATGATGGTTTTCATTTTATTACCTCCTTATATGCCCCAACCAAACCAAACCAAAAAATGAAGGCGGCCCCATTTGGGGCCGTCTTCGTTTTTAATCACACGGCGAATTACGGGTTAATGTATATATCGAACTTTGAGTTAAGACATCCGGCCTCTGTCAGCTCCTGCACAAGCTGGTTATACCGATCAACCATTGCGTCCCACACGTCTGATCTGCCTTTTGGCGGCTGTGTATCGGATAGGTACGGCATATTGCCATATATATCCGCCCTCAGATGCCGTCTAATCTCGCGTGCAAGATCACAATCTTTTGGGGCGCAGAATGATCGTCGCGGGCTCCAGATGTCATCATCGTGATAACTGACAACATAATCACCGTTGGCGTCAGTCTGCACCGCCACGGCGTTGGTGTTGCAAATATCAACAGTTATTTCATTCATTTCTGAAAGCTTTCTCATATGTTAATCATAGCACGTATCGCCCAATCGGGCAATTTAATTATCTCTGCATAACTAAAAACAGCTTTTTATTTTCGCACATACTATTTTTAGAAGCGAAGAGACACGCCTATAAAAGGATCCTCCTTGCGCTGATCCGAGGGCAAAGTGACATGTATACACCAGTTTTCTGGTGCGTACATGTCACCCGTCAAAGCGTCAAAGTCCCCATGCTGTCTGGGTTTTTCCCGGCAATCAGATTTTGTGTCCTCTTATCTATAAGGATACTGACAAGGAATAAGCATTACCTAAAGGCCTACCTGCCAACACAGTTACGCATGTTGATTACCTAAAGGCCTGCGGCCCGCAGCTTGATCGGTTGGAAGTATCGGTACGTATAGATCGAGGGACATGCCCGACTCTCTTTTCCTTTAGGTACACCCCCTGTAGCTCCCTTGGGGGCGCGGGGGTTGGGGGGAAGCCGGGTACGGGCGTCAGCCCTTTAGGTTTTGGTTCTTCGATCAATACAGACTATGGAGGTATATAAAACAAAATGAAGGCGCTAAAAGGCTTCCTTATTGACAGAGTCACAGGTGTGGCGGAAGATAAAACATACGATTTGGGGTTTGTAAAAACCGATATAAAAAAGCTGTTTAATGCCTATGCTTTCCTGAATCCCGGTGAGTATAAGGTGCTTATTAAAATGTTGCAAATCATGAACTGGGGAAATCAGATCCGCAAAACATATCCCCAACTGTCACAAGAAGCCGGCGTTTGCGAAAACACCGTTAAGCTCGCAATCAAAAAACTTCGATTGCATAACTACATAAAAAGGGAATCCACCAGTTCATATATGGTGAATCCCGAAGTTGCGTGTCGTGTTAATCCGCAAAAGAGAATGACGCTTCTTCATGATTACAAAGACATCGATAACAAGGAGAAATAACTATGGCAAATCGTGTTGGAAAGACTCAAATTGAACGTGCCCGAGGCGTCAACCTCAACAGCTATATGCTTGATGTGTACCCCGACGAAACAAAGCGCGAGGGGCACGATTTCTCTCGCTGGATGCAAAACAAGGCTGTCGTTTTTTCAAAAAATGGATTTTGTGATAATTCCACCGGACGAAAAGATCACGCTCTTTCCTTTTTGTATGAATACCTCAAAATGCCGTTTCGGGATGCCGTCCGTGCGTTATGCGATTATGATGACGGACGTAGTATTGATGTAAGTTCGCGTGCCCCGTCTTGTGCCTCTCTGCCCGATTCTGCGGGCATAGATAAGCCTGCTTCCAAAAGCAATCGATCTTTCGTTGCGCCGCATCGCGCGGCGTTGTACAAGTATGAATTGTACAACTATCTTTCTGAGAAGCGCGGAATCGATGCTTTGTTTCTCGATCCGGAAATTGTTTATCCGACGATATCGCATGGCCATGTAAACGCTGTATTTCTCTCAAGAGACTGTGACTATGCCGAAATCCGCGGAACAGAACCAAAGCTCCCATTTAAGGGAAAGGCTGCCGGATCCGATCACGACGGATATTGGATCGTTGGCAGTTTATCTCCGAAAACGATATGCGTCTGCGAATCGGCAATTGATGCCCTCTCATTGCTTAATATCTACCAAATGGATGGATATGACTTTGAAAGCTACAAAATGGCCTTTGTCTCGATCGGAGGATGCGGCTGCACGGCCGCAGTAAAACGCGTACAGAAAAGATATCCAAATGCGACGTTGCATTTATGCTTTGACAACGACGAGGCAGGGAGAAACGCTGCTATGGCTTTGCCTCAATATCTTTCGCATTTTCCAAACTCACCCCATAAGGACTGGAATGATGTCCTCGTCGCGCGCAGAAGATGTAAAACCAAGATACAAGGAGATTACATTGAGTAACAAACCATACCGCAAGCCTAAGATGCCTTCAACTTGTTGTGTACAAAAAACGAGCAGATCCTCGCGGATCTGCCTGCGTTATCTGTCCGGTTTGTCTGACGGCTTTTTGTTTCCCATTTTCAATGATTTTTGAGAATTGGGAAACAGCATCACAGCAAGAGCCAGTTTGCGATGTCAGTGATTCGGATCCCCTCATACTGATAATCATCATGCCCGGTTCTGGCAATCAGCATCTTGGGGTAGGCGTCCTGGATCTTTAACAGCGGATCGACTTCCCGATGGAACGTTTTGTCATCGGAAATGTTGTCAGATACCTGGATGTAGATCTTTTCGTTTCGTTTGATCGCTACAAAGTCAATCTCCTTTTGATACAGCACACCGACATACACTTCATACCCGCGACGAAGGAGCTCGATCGCAACGATGTTTTCGAGAATCCGGCCGTAATCCATATTCTTGGTTCCGAGCTTTGCGTACCGGAATGCATGATCGGACAGATAATACTTTTCGCTCGAAGAAAGGTATTTCTTGCCCTGGATATCATAACGCCGGACTTTATAGAAGGCAAACGCATTGCAAAGATACTCGATATACTTGCCGACAGTCTTGTGATTGATCGTTTCCTTTCGGTTGGTTAAGGCGTCCGAAATGCTCCGGGCCGAGGATAGATTGGAAATGTTGTCCATCAGAAACTCCGCAATGCGATCGAGAAGCTGTACGTTGCGGATCTTGTACTTCTGGCGGATATCCCGAATGATGAGCGTGTTGAACACGTCGGCAATATAATCGTATTTCGCCTCCTGATCCCGATACAAATAGGAGCCGGACATACCGCCTTCCAGCAAGTATTGCCCGAACGCTTTGTAGGGATCGCTGCTATCAAAATAAGCAGCATATTCCCGAAAAGAGAACGGGAACACTTTGATCTCAAACGTGCGTCCGGTGAAGAGCGTTGCCAGATCGGAGCTCAAAAGAAACGCATTGGAGCCCGTGATATAGAGATCGAATTGTTCGGAAGCGTGGAGCCCGTTGATCGCGCGCTCAAAGCCGTTGCACATCTGCACCTCGTCGATCAGGACGAAGTTTTCCGCGTCAGATACCTGATGCGATTTTACGTATTCATATAAAGCCGCAGATTCCAGCAAACCGTCATACTCCGGCAGATTGAAATTGATATGGATGATGTTTGCCGTCGGACGCTCGCGCTTCAGGTAGTCGCGAAACGCTTCCAGCAGTTTTGACTTTCCGGAGCGGCGAACGCCTGTGATCACCTTGATATCCGGCGTTCCGATGACACTCTTCAATTTATCCAAATACTGTGTACGCTCGATCAGTTTCATCTTCTATCACCTCATGCAAAGCATACCATATCTATTTCCCAAAAACAAGATTTTTATGATTTTGGGAAATAGAATCGATACAAGTCCGGCATAAAGCGCATTTAAACCATCCTCCAATACAATCCCGCGAGATTAATGGATAATCCGGAGATTTGATAGCATTTCATCGAGTTGTCTTCCCATTTTCCAAAGGCCATCGTGATGAAGTTCTTTCAGTCTTTGCCCAAATCGGGTTTCTTTTACCTCTTTAGGAAGATTCCTGTATGTTTCGGCAAGATCATCCTTGCTTTACCCTTCTTTGATGGTGAATAAACCAAAAGAAAACCGGCACTCAAGCCTGAGTGTCGGTTTTTGCTTACCACGCGAGCTGAAGTACGTTCATGGCGTTTTAACGAAGAAGAAAACCCCCGTGGCCTGCAGCTCGATCACGAGCCGCTTTTTCCTCTCCCCCCTTTCATTATGTGAAAATGGATTCCGGGTTAAACCAAAAATGCATCTCCCCTCGCCGCAGGATTGTTGCAACGAGAGGAGATACACGAGATCAATTATAGATGTATGGACGTATTATACGTTCACTGATATTATGACAATACATCTCTCTTCACAAGTCATATATTACCGTCATCGTTTTTAATCATCAGGAAGGCAATCGAGGAGAATTTGAAAACGCATACAAAATGGTATCGTTTTGGGTGCAAATAGCCCTCGATCAGCGATTTCACAAGCGTAATCCAAGCAAATCGTTTGATTTTTGCATCAAATCCTTGACTTCGATTATCCTTCTGATATAGACAGTAGATTTTTAAAAATGCAGTTTTGCTCTACTCGAAGGTACTTAATCACTTTGTATTATTTTTCACCATCAAAACACAGAGAAAGAGCCGATCGCTTGATCGGCTTTTCCTTGTATTTGCTCCTTGGTGAGCGCATTTCATTATATGCCATGATTCCAAGTGTAGTTTCAAGATTGACATATATGGTTTAAGGCCCTCTTTTTATCTATTTGCAAGTTGTTGTAACCGATCTGTTGCTGATTTGTATCCGCGAACATGCGACAACCCATACCAATACGCGGCCATATTTGCGTTAGTCATCTTTAGAAACTCTCCCGTGATAAACATCGCCTCACGATCGCCGCCACGTGCAGCTAACTCATAATACTTCTGTGCTGCCGCAGGATCTCTACCCGTCCCCTTCCCCATCATCAACATATCGGCATAGCATCGAAGTCCATGGGGATCATTTGTAAACGATATGGCATTGTACATTTTATAAGCCATTTCATCATTGTTTAGAGATTCAAAGATATCGCCTGCAAGGAACGCAGCAATCGGAATCCCATCCAACACATAAGCGATGATTTCTTGTATCGGCTTTGATATTTTCATGCCGGCATTCCATTCTAAATAACTAATAGCACAGTCAAAACGTGCTTTATCGAAGCGAGGGCTTCCCGATAGGAATGTTCTTGGAGCACCTGCCGCTAACCAAGCACTTGCAAGCCCTGTCTGACTGATTCTTCCATCTTTGTGTCCATAAGCATTTGCCATGCTGTACCAGTACATAGCCTCCGCATAATTCTTTCTTCGATTATAAACATTTCCCATTTCATTCATGGCATCAACGTTAAACCGTTCTGCCGCTTTCAGACAAGTGTTCTCCCAAAGTGCATCCGCCGGATTCTCCTTATTGGGAATAAATGAATGTGGCATAAACATCGTAGACTGCCAAATAGCTTCACAATTACCTGTACTGGCCGCCTTTATAATATACTGATATTTTTCGGACAGATTCTGACTCATCATTGCAAGAACAAGCGCTGCCTCGGAAAAGCCGTTTTGATCAAGCTCTGCAAAAATCTTGTACCCTTTCTCAAATGATTTCTGCTTTCCACTAAAAGTTAACAAGCATGCCTTCCCATATTTCTCTTCTGCTGAAAGGTTTGTGTCGAACAAGCCCATATTATGCCTCCTAATTCTATATCGATATTGATAGATCTCTGCAAACAGTGCAACACCCGGCTCTACAAGTTGTAATAGTATTCCTTAATCTTTCGAGCCATCATTGCCCTGCGTTCTTGAAGGAATCTCTGATAATCTAATGCTGTCATCTGAACTATCTCTGAGGGAATGCAGTTTTCCGAAAGATTCTTCCAGAACTCTTCCTCGTTCGTGATAGTTCCGATTTTCATCTCTTTGGTTTCACACTGGTGCAGTGCGATTGAGAAATAGTCGCTTGGCGCCTTGTCGCTGATAGAGATATTCACACCGGTATCGAGGTAAGCATAGTTTGCAACCTGATTATAAGCCGATTTGTCTGTGATGCCGCTCTTTTTGAGGTATTCCTTCGGGAAAATATGATGCACATCACCTGCGCTGCGGAACAAATCACCAACCTGTGTACAATTTGACAGCAGAGAGTTTTCCTTGTTATATGCCTGAGCCGCAAGATAGGTGCTATAGTACGGACTCGTCACAGAAGTTGTTTCGAGGTTTTGCACCAATCTGACGTCCCAGAAAGTGTCCGACAAAAGCGCATCTTCATTCTCTTTGAGAAATTGTACAAAGCCCTTGCTTGCGATCCCGCGTAAATCTCTGTCCATTTGCGATTCCGGCGAGCCAATGTAGCGGCCAGTCAGTGTTGACAGAACGAACCATTTCTGGATGCAATGCTTGATTTGGACTTTCGGAACCTCATTTCCTAATTGCAGAATCAGAAACAACGTGTAAGCAAAGTCCTGTGTCATCTGTGAGTTCAGCAGTTTCGGACAAGTAAACCCAGCCGTTCGAATCGCCGTAACGTACTGGTTGAAATTGTATTCGTTCATAAAGTTTAGAACGCCTGCGCTTAATTTGCTAAAGCTCTCCTCCGCAATCTCCTCGCGGTATGTTCTTTCAACAAAATCTCTGCCGGAGAGCAGGCTGACGAGATCACCGAGTTTACCTCTTCCGAACATATGCATAAAAGACACTCGGAGCATATCGCTATACGTCGGATCGTAGATATCAGCATAATCATCCTTCAGCCAAGTCAGTTTTTGGGCATATTTCGAGCTCATAAAAGCCTTGTCGCCGTTTGCTAACTGATTATAGAACTTTGGATCAACAGCCAAATGACAGAAATAGTCGATTGCTTTGCGCAATGTGTTTCCGCCGAACTTCTCATCCGCCGCGATTTTCGACATAGCGAAGTCAGCTTCGTTCAGGCGCTTTCCCTGAGAGTTGATGCGCACGAATATCTCCGTTACTTCGCTGATGTCCAACTGCGGAACCAACATAATCGCACCGATCTGGCAATTTTTAATTTCAAGCAATTGCATTAGCTTTCGATTCACTTCTCTTTTTGACACGCCCGGATTCTTTTCTGCATATTCGTCCAAGAATTCATAGCTGTCAAAATCAGCTCTAAAGATTACCGAAATGTCCGGAATCCAGAAAGAGCTTTTCTCATGAGCAGGCGTTGTAACCGCAAAGCGATCCTCATTCTCTGCCGCCAGCGGATTGAATGCAATGCGAATAACCTTTTCTTCATAGTCCTCTGTTAGGATTTTCTGTCCCGCAATAGAAGTCATAAGCGCGGTAATGCGCTGTTGCCCGTCGATCAGGACTTTCTTTCCTACTGCGCTGCCACCATCTTTTAGGCGGACATCCGGATTCTGCCAAATGATCAAGTAACCCGTCGGATAACCATTATAAAGAGAGTCAATCAGATCACGAACCTGCGTTGCTCTCCATACAAACGGACGCTGAATCTCCGGAACCGCGATTGCACCGGCCTCAATAAAGCCCAAAAGTGAGCTGACAGAATACTGTGTTACGGAATACTTGTCAAAAGAAATACCCATCTTTATCCCTCCTAATCATCAGTCCTCGTTCTGCGGCCGACGCATCTCACGGTAGAGATACTCGGCGAGCGTGTGCATGATCGCGTTGTATTTACTCCGATCCTCGAACAGCGAGCTGTACGTTTCCTGCGATTCCATGTAGCTGTCCTGCGCCGCATCGGAAAACGCCTGCGGGAAGATGCTTTCCGCAAAGATCTGCGGATCGGAAGATACCGCCATGTTCGCCAGCTTCTTGTTGCCGCGCAGTTTTTCGGCGAGCGCCCGGATCATCACCTTGTCCGCGTCTGTAAAGTCTCCCTTGTACCGTTCGTTGATACGCGCGATGATCTCGTCCAGAGGATCCTTGCTCTCAGGAAGCGATCCGCCTTTTGGCTCGGCAGGTTCATATACGCCTTGTTCATCACCGAGCGGAATATCGCCCTCAAACGTCTTTTTGAGTTTGTACATCTCCAGCGAGAGCATCTTCTCGATATTCTCCATCGGAACAACGTCGGCAGGCAGCAGCCCAATCAGGAACGAGCAGTAGACGAACTCCTTATGCAGATCCTTGTCGAACATCCGGACAACCTGCGAAACGTAGCGA